>JANNQE010000644.1:0-1991 GCA_031441625.1 Planctomycetia bacterium | reverse complement strand
GGCCGAACCCGCGGGGTGACTCCCGGCCGGTGATCACTTCGACTTGCGGGCACCTTGCTCGACCCCCACCAGGAAGGCGGCCAGTTCGTCCGGGTGCTCGAACTTCGGGCACTTCGCCCGGATGTAGTCGGCGGCTTGCTGTTGGGCTTCGTCCGCGGTCAGTTTGCGGCTCGTCATCCGGCCGTCGAGGGCGGCCAGGGTCAGGTCGGCCGACAGTTTGCTCGCGTCCTTGCCGATCTGCGGGAACAGGTCGTCGATGGCCGACTTGAGCAGTTCGTCGCGGGCACCGCGGGCGAACCCGACCTTGAACGCTTCCCCGAAGTCAGCCGGCTCTTTGCTCGCCTCCTTGTGGAAGCCCATCGCGAGAAGGGCCTTCAACACCCCGCTGGCCACCTTGTCGTCGTCCGGCCCGTTCGCCTTCGCCTGCACAGGCTCTTTCACCCCGAGCGCCTTGCGGTGGTCGGCCAGGTTGGCGGCGGTGAACGTGCTGACGAAGTCGCCGTCGGCGTCCAGTTTCTTCGACTGGCAGGACCACGCCACCGTCGTCCCGTCGGCCGTCACCAGGTCGTACTCGAACTTGCTGGCGCGGACCTTCTGCTTGCCGTTCAGCAGGTAGCCCTTGTAGCCGGCCGGCACGGCGTACTCGCCGTCCACCTTCTTCACCGCCCCGAACTCGTCGGTGTATTTGAAGTTGGTCAGGGTGACGGTGCTGCCCGACTCGTTGCGGAAGACGATCGGCCCGGCGGGCGCTGTCTGCGCCACCGCCGCCCCGCCCGTCAGCACCAACGCCGCCACCACCACCGCTTGCCACACCCCGCGGAACGTGCTGAACATCTCGGTTGACCCCTCGGTGACGCCCGCCGTGCGGGCTGGCGGGGGAGGCCGGGCCGTCCACCGGACGGCTGGTCCCCCGCACCCGTGTATGGCCGCCGGGCGGGGGGTGTGGCCAACCGCGGGCGGAAAATGTGGGAAAGTTGGCTCGTCACCCGCGGGTGCTCTCGAAGGGGGACGGCGGGTGTGAGCGGACCTGCGCGCTATGGAATGGGTGGCAGACTCTCGGCACGAGTCGGCCACCCCTCCAGACACCGCCCTCTCACCCCGCCGGGCTCACCACCCCCACCACGACTTGGGGGTGAGTGGGCTGTAGGTGAACTTCGGCAGCCGGTAGTCCGGCTGCCCGTCGTTCTTCACTTGCAGGAGCGGGATGGGCTGGTCCTTGAACCCCTGCTTCACCACCGGACAAATGTTGAGCCAGGGAATGGTCTTACCAGGTGCGAGGTAGGGCACCCGCACGGTGATGGCGGTTTTGGGGTCCGAGCCGCAGATCAGGTCGGCGTTCACCAGCGGCAGCTTGCCGTCGTTGGTCACCTGGGCCGACCACTTCGACACCCCCTTGTCGGCGGTCTGGGACACGACCACGGTCAGGTTCGGTTTGGCGTAGTGGGTCCAGACCAGTTCCTTGTTCTCGGTGTTTGAGCGGACGGCGGCGAAGTCCGGGTCGGCGGCGACCGTCTTGAAGTCGACGAACCCGACTTGCACCGCCTGCACGAACCGCTCGGCCGCCTCCTTCCGCAGGCCGTTCACCGCGTACACGCGGGCGAGGTTGGCCTGGGTGTACGGGTCACTCTTCCGGATGCCCTCCACCTTCTGGCCTTCGGCCAGGGCGCCGAGTTCGCCGGCCGACCCTTTGGGCAGCCCCCGCTGGAGCAGCAGCCAGGTCATGGTGGCTCGCAGGCGGCCGCCGTCGTCCCCGGCCGGCCCGCCCACCTGATCCAGGGCGAGCAGGCACACCCGCACCCCGTAATCGGCCCGCGGGTCGAACGCCGTTGCCCACCCCTTCGGGCCGTCCCCCTTGCGTGTGGGGTCGGTGGCGCATCCCTCTCCACACATCACGTTTGTTCACCTTTGAGCAGCCGTGAGGTGGAGATGTGCTTGGCGTCGGGGAACCGGGTGCGGGGCGGCTTCGGTTTCTTCGGTCCCCGGGTCGCCTT
>JANNQE010000643.1:0-5322 GCA_031441625.1 Planctomycetia bacterium | reverse complement strand
CGCGGAGGCGACCGGCCGCCTCCACCAGTTCCAGAGCATGTACCCGCGGCTGGTGAGCTGGGCGCGGACGCAGGCGGCGCTCGGCCTCGCCCGCGGGTGGGCGGAGTCGGTGATCGGGTTCCGGGCGGCGTTCGCAACGTCCGACCCACGAGCCGTCGGGCACGTCGCACGCTCATGCCAGAACTTCGTCATTCAGTCGAGTGCGGCGGCGTGCTTTCAGGCGATGGGCGTGCACCTGACCGACGCCGGGTTGGACGTCCGGCTGGGCCTGCACGACGGGTACCTGATCAACGTCCCGGACGCCCCGACCGAAATCAAACATGTGAAGGGTGCCGTGCGTGCGGCCGCCGAGGCTGCCGTCGGCGAACTGTTCCCCGGCCTCCCGTGCAAGTTGGACGTCGAGGTTCTCCACCGATTCGCCAAAAGCGGCTGTGAGGACTCTCTGGACAAGCTGATTCGAACTCTCGAAACGGAGGACGAGCTGTGTCTCACCCCTTGACCTCGGTCCCGCTTGAACCCGGTGGCGGTGGGCGAGATGGATATGCCCAACTCACCCGCACCACACTGACGGCCCTCGCCCGGGCCATGCCCGACGCCCAGAGTGCGATCCTGGTGGTACTCACGTGGCACGCGCTTAGGAACGCCAGGTTGAAGTTTGGGCCGCTCGCCGGGCGGACGGCGGCGGGGGTGTCGGGTGAGCAACTGGCGGAAATCCTCGACCGCCCACTCCGCACCGTCCGCCACGCCCTCACCCAGCTCGTCGTTACCGGTGCAGTGGTGAAGGATCCGGTCTTGCCCGGGCACAAGAACGTGTACACCCTGCCGTGGCTGACGGCGACCGCCGCATCGCCACAGGAAACAGGGTACGAGGAAAGGGCCGACCAGTGGACCGAAAGCAGTTGACCGACCTGCCGTTCTCCGCCCACGAGACTCGTCGCGGTGGTCGACTGGGCGGTCAGCCGGTCGACACTCCGAACGGGGAAGCAACTGCAGGACTGCTGACCGCGATGCCCCGAATCATCCACGACGGAAATTGCTCAACAACCCTGACCTGACACCCCGCCGGGACATCACATGACCACATTCTTTTCGGTGAAGGACGTCTCCGCCCGTACGGGCGCGTCCGAGGCGATCGTCCGCGGCTGGATCCGTGACAGGCTGCTCGCGCACTTCCGGTTGGGGGCGAAAGGCCGTCGTGGAAAGATCGCCATCGCCGCCGAGGACCTCGACGGCCTCCTGGCCTCCTTCCGAGTTGTTGCCGCGCGGCCGAACGAGCCCGCGAACGAGTCGGTGCCGAAGCCCGTGCCGGCCGCCCGCAAGCCGGCGCTCAAGCACCTCAAGTTGAAGTAGCGCGGGGGCGAGACACTCTGCGAACAGAGCGTACGCCTCCGCCCCTCCTGTAGTAGTGCCCTCGCCCGGTCGCTCTTTCAGACCAGGCCGACCACGTGCCATCGGCGGTCCCACGGTCGGCCCCACCGACCCCGCCCGCCGGGCGGCGTCGAACCCGAACCGGGAGGCGACCGCCTCCCACTCCCTGGAGTCTCACCGTGTTCCCATCCGTCCCCTCACCCGCGCCGTTCACCGCCACTGACCTGCTCCGGGAGGCCGAGCACCTGCTCGGCCTCCCGGTCGGGGAACTCGACACCCGGCTTGTCGGGTTCGATCTCAGGCTCCCGCCGGCCACCCACGTCGGTCACGGGTGGACGGAGTTGGTGGCCACCTGGAACTGCTACCTGCCGTCCGCGGCCGAGATCACGGCCATCGGCCGGGCGCTGTACGAGCGATCGCCCGCCTGCCGGGCCAAGTACGCCAATGCCGACGCCGGCGTGATCTGTCGTCAGGTCGGGGCTCAGTTCATGTTCGCCCACAACTCCCTGGCGTGCCTGCCCATCTGTCGCCCGCCCGAGGAGCCGGCCGACACCTGGGCCGATCTCTCACCCGGGCCTCGGCCGGTGTGAGCGTGCCGTGTGTTCGGGGCGGCCGGACACTCATCCGGCCGCCTCCTCCCGAGTCGACCTCAGCCCCGGCGTTCAAGCACCTGCACCTTATCTTGAGCGCCTCCCGCAGGTGGCCGTCCGCCTGGTCCATGTGCGAGTACACCTTCGCCACCATCGTCCCGTCGGAATGCCCGAGGAGGGCGGCCACGGTCAGGTGGTCCACCCCGCTGACCAGCAGCCGCTGGGTGAACCCGTGCCGGAACGTGTACGGCGAGAACCGCTCGCCGAGTTTCTCCTTCAGCCGGTGGAACCGGCAGTTCAAGGCGTAGCTCGTCCACGCCCCACCGTCACGGTTGGTGAACAGCTTCGCCTCGGCCGCCGGCAGTCCCTCCCTCACGATCTCCAGCGCCCGCCCCTCCAGCCGGATCACCCGCCACTTCTTCCGCCCCTTCGCCTCCTTCGGTGGGATGGCGACGACCGCCTTGTCGAGGTGGACGTGCCGGGCCTCGATGTGCCGGGCCTCCTGCGGCCGGCACCCCGTGAACCAGCAGAACTCGAGAAACACCCGGAACGGGTCGCCGGGCTGGTAACTGTCGCGGATTCGGTCCCAGTCTTCCGGCCGGACGTACTTCTCCCGCTTGGCAGCCATCGGCTTCTTCAGGCTCTTGAGCGGGTTGCGGTCGATGCGGCCTTCGTCCTCCGCCCAGACGTAGGCCCGCTTGACCGACGCGATGGCGTTCCGGCGGTAGGTTTGGCCCCAGTCGGGGTGGGCGTCGAGCCACTCGACCACGTGGAACGGGCAGAGGGTCAGGGCCGGGGCGGTGGCCCGGTCGCCGAGGTGGTCGAGGAACCTCTGCAGGTGCCAGACGTACCCGTCATACGTCCGCTTCTCGCGGTGCTTCTGGCACCAGTCGAGGTACTTGTCAAACAACTCGCTTACGCAGAGTACGCCCGGTACGGAATCGGGTACGGAATCCGGCTTCACCACCTGCGGCGGCGGGGCGGCCATCAGGGCGTGGAAGGCGGTGCGGATCGCCTCCGGGGCGTTCCACTTCCCCTTGGTCTTTCTGGGGGCGGGAGCGTCTTTCGGCTGGTCGCCGAGAAAGTGCCGCCGGCCGTTTCGGTTGACGTACCAGCCGTTTCGTTCTTCCCAGAACCAGGGATGTGCGGTGCGGGCCATGAATAGACCTCCGGGGGAGGTCGCGGCCCCGGAAGGATTCTACGCGGATTCTGTACCAGGAATTCCGTACCGAAGTGTCCGTCGTCGTCGTAAATGCAGTACACCCAGCAGGAGTCGAACCTGCAACCTTCGGTTCCGTAGACCGATGCTCTATCCAGTTGAGCTATGGGTGCGAGTGTCCGCAGTACCTGGCGAAAAATTCACGAGCGGTCTGGCAGTCACCACTCCAAAAGTAGTCTACCCGAAAAGCGGGGGGCGTCAACACGTTCGTCGCCGTGTGCGGAGCGACACGCCTTTCGCCGGGTGCGTGCGGCCCACCCGGCCGCACGCGCGATCGCCGCCAGCCCCGCTCACTTGGCCATCGTCAGGCTCACCTTCTCGGCCTCGTCGGCCAGCTTGTGCAGGTCTTGCGAGATCCGCATCGAGCAGAACTTCGGCCCGCACATACTGCAAAATTTCGCGCTCTTGAACACCTCCTGCGGGAGCGTCTCGTCGTGCATCCGCTGGGCCGTCGCCGGGTCCAGACTCAGCGCGAACTGCGCGTTCCAGTCGAACTCGAACCGGGCCTTGCTGAGCGCGTCGTCGCGGTCGCGGACGCCCTTGCGGCCCCGCGCGATGTCCCCGGCGTGCGCGGCGATCTTGTACGCGATCACCCCCTGCCGCACGTCGTCCTTGTTCGGCAGCCCCAGGTGCTCCTTCGGGGTGACGTAGCAGAGCATGGCCGCCCCCGCCTCCGCCGCGATGGCCGCACCGATGGCGCTGGTGATGTGGTCGTACCCCGGCGCGATGTCCGTCACGAGCGGGCCGAGGACGTAGAACGGCGCCTCGTGGCACTCCACCCGCTGCTTGTCCACGTTCATCTTCACCAGGTGCATGGGGATGTGCCCCGGCCCCTCGACCATCACCTGACAGCCGCGCTCCCACGCCTTCAGGGTCAACTCACCGAGCGTCTTGAGTTCGGCGAACTGCGCGGCGTCGTTCGCATCCGCCAGGCAACCGGGGCGAAGGCCGTCGCCCAGGCTGAACGTCACGTCGTAGGCCTTCATGATGTCGCACAGTTCGTCGAAGTGCGTGTACCACGGGTTCTGCTGGTGGTGGGCCACCATCCACCCGGCCATGAGCGACCCGCCGCGGGACACGATGCCGGTGATGCGGTGCCGCGCCAGCGGGACGTGTTCGAGCAGCACGCCGGCGTGGATGGTCATGTAGTCCACCCCCTGCTTGGCCTGGTGCTCGACCATGTCGAGCAGCATCCGCGCGGTGATGTCCTTCGGCTCCTTCACTTGCTGAATGACTTGGTACGCCGGCACCGTGCCGATGGGCACCGGGCTGGCGTCGATGATCGCCCGGCGGATGCCGTCGATGTTCCCGCCGGTCGAGAGGTCCATCACCGTGTCGGCACCCAGATGCACCGCCGTGTGCAGTTTCTCCAGCTCGTCTTCCACCTTGCCCGTCACGGCCGAGTTGCCGATGTTCGCGTTGATCTTGCACAGGCTGGCCACGCCGATGGCCATCGGCTCCAGCTTGCCCTTGAGGTGCTCGACGTTCGCGGGGATGACCATCCGACCGCGAGCCACCTCCGAGCAGATCAACTCCGGCTCCAGGTCTTCGCGCTTGGCGACGTAGAGCATCTCGGGCGTGGTCTCGCCCTTGCGGGCGGCTTCGATCTGAGTCATGGGAGTGCGGAATGCGGGTTGCCGAATGTCGTCGGCAATCGGAAGTGTGGCGCCTTCCTGAGCGGCATAACCCGCTCAGGTTCGAAGGGTGTGCTCTCAGCCCGCCGTACTCCGGCAGGCACCCCTGGCAGCGGCTATTGTAGGCACGGAATCGGTTCCGTTCCCGTCCGCCGTCGGGTAGCATGATTCGAGTTGACCACGGGGAAGCCGACCGATGATCCCGCTGCCGACCGTCGACGCCCTGGACGCCATCAGTATTCCCGTGCCGTGCCCGGTGGCGTGGGAGTCCATGCACGGCGACGACCGCACCCGCTTCTGCGACCAGTGCAAGCAGAGCGTCCACGACCTGAGCGAGTTGACCCGCGCCGAGGCCGTGCAACTCGTGACCGCTGGCGAAAAGGTGCCGTGCCTACGGATCTACAGCCGACCGGACGGCCGGGTGATGACCGCCGACTGTGCCACCAAACGCGAACGAGTCTGGAAGTGGCTACAGAAGCGAGCACCGTGGGCGGCGACGGCGTTCGCGCTG
>JANNQE010000642.1:0-3510 GCA_031441625.1 Planctomycetia bacterium | reverse complement strand
GCCCGTGTGCCGCCCGTCGAGCATGAACTTCTCGGTACACAGCCGGCTCTGCTTCGCCTCCTCGTACACGGTGGTGGTGATGTCCACCAGCTCGTCCCAGGTCGCCGCCGGGTGGACGTTCGCCTCGATCACGCCGGGGTCGGGGGTGATCGAGAAGTGGTTGACGCGGGGGTCGTGCGGCGGCTTGTACCCTTCGATCTGCACCGGGCGATCAAGCTCCGCGGCGGTCGCTTCGACGACGGCGACGAGTTCGAGGTAGTCTTCCAGGAACCGCTGCGGCGGCATGAACACGTGCAGGATGCCGTTGCGGGGTTCGACGCAGAGAGCGGTACGGACCAGGGGACCGGGAGCGCGGGCGTCCCGCCCGCTTTCGGCCGGAAGCGCGGGCGTCCCGCCCGCTTTCGCCCCGCGGTGTGAACCATGCACCCCGTTCACCCCTTCAAACTCTGATCCGCCGAACTTGTGCGGGCGGGACGCCCGCGCTCCCGGAATGCCGCCCGACTGGAACTGCGGCAGCGCTCCGCGAGGGGCGAACGGGTCGCGCTCGACCATGAACTGGCGGTTCGCCGGGTCTTCCTGCGGCAGGGAGTCGAGCGGCAGGCGAAGCCCCATCGGGCTGTCGCCGGGCAACAGGAACAGGTGATCTCCGCGGAGCACCCACGGCCCACTCTCCCACCCTCTCGCCGCTTTGCGGACGGGCATCACCACGCCGACGGCGCTGCCGAGCTTCTGCTCGAACACCTTCGCCAGCCGCGCGCGGGCCATCGGGTCGTCGAGCTTGCTGTCGAGCGGGTCGACGTTCGCCGGCAGCCGCCGCTCCTTCCACATGTAGTACAACACGTCCTCGTAGCCGGGGATGACGTGCGCCGGATCGACGCCCAGCTTTTCGGCGAGCAGGCGGGCGAAGCGAGACGCGTCCTCCGCCCCGAAGCCGTAAGCCTTCTCCTCGTCCGCGATCAACGTCTGGTCGGTCCAGATGGGCTCGCCGTCCTTCCGCCAGAAGCAGCCGAACGCCCACCGCGGCAGTTGCTCGCCGGGGTACCACTTGCCCTGGCCGAAGTGCAGCAGGGCACCGGGGGCGAAGCGGTCCCGCATCCGCTTCAGCAGCGTGACGGACTGCTTCCGCTTGTGCCCGCCGAGGGCGGTGGTGTTCCACTCGTCGGCGTCGCGGTCGTCGACGCTCACGAACGTCGGCTCCCCGCCCATCGTCAGCCGCACGTCCCACTCCCGCAGGTCGCGGTCGATGCTGCGGCCGAGTGAGTCGATCGCCTGCCACTGGTCTTCGGTGTACGGCAGTGTGACGCGCGGGGTCTCGCCGATGCGGGTGACGGACATCTCGAAGCCGAACGTCTCTTCCACCTTGTCGTCGTCGTGCAGCTTGGTCCACGAGAACGACCCGCTCACCGGCGCGGCAGTCTGCGGGTCGGCGGTGCAGGCGAGCGGGATGTGCCCCTCGGCGGCGAGCAACCCGCTCGTCGGGTCGAGGCCGACCCACCCGGCACCGGGCACGTACACCTCGGCCCAGGCGTGCAGGTCGGTGAAGTCGGCCGTCGGGCCTTCCGGGCCTTCGATGGGCTTGTCGTCGGCGACGAGTTGGATCAGGTAGCCGGACACGAACCGGGCGGCGAGGCCCAGGTGCCGACACACTTGGACGAGCAGCCACGCTGAATCGCGGCACGACCCGCGGCCGAGCTCGAGTGTCTCTTCCGGTGCCTGCACGCCCGGTTCCATGCGGATGACGTAGGACACCTCCTGTTGGATCCGCCGGTTGAGTGCCACCAGGAAGTCGTTCATCTGCACGCCGGTCCGCCGCTCGGCGTCGATGATCGCTTGCAGCCGTGGCCCGGCCGGGAGCGTCTCCAGGTACGGCACCAGTTCGCGGGCGAGGGCGTCGTCGTACTGGAACGGGTACTCTTTCGCGTACTCCTCGACGAAGAAGTCGAACGGGTTGATGGGCACCAGGTCGGCGATCAGGTCGACCGTGACGACCAACTCGCTGGCCAGCTTCGGGAACACCAGCCGGGCGGTGTAGTTGCTGTACGGGTCCTGCTGCCAGTTCAGGAAGTGCGGGTTCGGCTCGATGCGCAGCGAGTAGCTGGGGATGGGCGTGCGGGCGTGCGGGGCCGGCCGCAGCCGGACGACGTGCGGGTTGAGCGACACCGGGCGGTCGAATGAGTACCGGGTGACGTGACGGAGCGCGACGCGAATGCCCATGCGAAATCCCCAGGTTCGCCGCGAGGCGGAGACGAGCGCGCACACGCCGGCGCTCGTCTCCGCCTCGCGGCAAAGCGCTAACTCTGGCTCTGTGTCATGCTGCCCATCGTCTGCGTCATCCCGCCCGTGTTCTGCGTCTGTGTCATCGTGGTCGGCGGGTTGAAGAAGGTCGCGTGGATGCCCTGCCCGATGGCGTGGACGGAATCGACCACGTGCGTGAGCGTCTCGTGCAGCCCCTCGCGGATGATGTCGGTGATGGTGCGGCTTTCCAGGTGCGCCACCAGGGCGGCGATCTGTCGCTCCGGGGCGGTTGGCTGTCGCCCGGCGTTGCCGCCGGCGGCGGAGGCGGTGGCCCACTCGCACTCCCACAGGCAGCGGCGAATCGACCGCGGGAACTGGTCGTCGAAGATCAGGAACTCGGCGACGGCCATGCCGGGGTCGAGGGTGGTCAGCCGCGGCTTCTTGTGGAACGGCTCGTACCCCGAGCAGCTCATCAGGATGGCCACCCAGTGGGCGTTGTCCACCGGGCTGCCCACGTCTTCGAGCGTGGGCAGCAGGGTGTGGTACTTCACGTCCATGGTGCGGGCCGTCTGGCTGGCGCGTTCCAGGTAGGTGCCCAGCTTGAAGAACTCCCACGCCTCGCCGTGGCTCATGGTGGCGTCGGCGATGCCGTGCAGCAGTTGGTTGATCCGCCGCACCTGGGCGTAGAAGTCCGGGCGGTTGGCGTCGTAGGCCATCCGCCCGACGCCGTTCTGCATCCACAGGTGGTAGTAGTTCATCCGCTCCCACATCTCTCCCGAGATGACCTCGCGGATGATGCGGGCGTTCTCCCGCGCCCACCAGAGCGAGTTGGCGATGCTGACCGGGTTGTCGGTGTCCCACGTGAGGAACTCTTGCACGCTCTCGGCGGTGGCGGCGTGCGGGAACTCGTGCACGCCCGAGATGATGAGCAGCGGCTTCCACTGCTGCTCCACCGGCACGTGGAAGTCGAGCAGGAGGGTGTGGTTGACCTCCAGGATGCGGGCGGTGTTCTCCGCACGCTCCAGGTAGCGGGCCAACCAGAAGCAGTGTTCGGCGACGCGGGAGATCATGGGCTGACTCGGGTTCGCAACCACCCCGCCCCGAAGGGGCCGTCGGATGTAGCCCAGGGCGGAAGCCCTGGGTCGAGGGTTGCTCCAACCTCCCGCCCCGTAGGGGCCGGCGTCAGAACGGATCGCCGGCCCCTACGGGGCGGATTCTCATTGCTCTCACATCCCCAGGGCTTCCGCCCTGGGCTACATCCGACGGCCCCTGCGG
>JANNQE010000641.1:0-3419 GCA_031441625.1 Planctomycetia bacterium | reverse complement strand
GGGAGGTGGTGTGGTTGCGTGCCCTTGTGCGTGACCGATACGAAGAACCCAACCACCACCACCTCCCCCCTTGTGGGGGAGGTCGCCGCGAAGCGGCGGGTGGGGGGACTCTTGATCCAGGAGAAGCCGTGACCCGCAACGACCCGCCGCCCGCCCCCAGCCCGCCCACGCCCAAGAAGATCAACGTGGCCGTGCTGCTCATCCTCGCCGCCGTGTTCGTCACCGTGCCCCTGTTGGTGTTCGCCGCCCTGTTCCTGTGGCTGGAACAATCCTCGTTCGCGTCGGTGGACGAGATCAAGCCGGCGGAGTTGGACGGGGTACGGCTTCAGATGCTGAACCTGGTCCGCGGGCCGCAGAACCGCCCCGACCCGGCGGCGGACGAGAACCTGTCGGCCGACGAGAACACGCCGGCCCAGCACGACCCGGACATCGGCCCGGTGAACCTGATCCGCCCCGACTTCGACGTGATCCTGCAACCCCTTCGGAAAGCCGAACCGGCCGACCCGAAGGCGTGGCCGGCCACGTCGTTCCTGGGCGAAATCCGCGTGCGGTACAAGGACGGCCGCCGGGGCACCATCTACCTGCGGCAGGCGCTCGACAACCCCCGCAACCCGGACAGCCCGATGCGGGTGTACATGGTCATCGGGCCGAACAAGTACAAGGCGTGCTCCCTCCGCGAGCTACGGACGTTCGCCCAGGCGTGCGGCGAACGGGGGACCGCCGCCAGCCGGTGAACGGGCGCGGATTGTGCTATCATGTCCTCGGACACTTCCCCAGCCGAGGCCGTTCCCCCGCGATGTTCGCACCGTTCGCCGCCGAAACTTCCTCCGACCTGCCCGTGTGGGTCGGGCTGCTCCTCATCCCCATCCTGATCGCCATCAACGGGTACTTCGTGGCGGCCGAGTTCTCACTCGTGGCCGTCCGCCGCACCCGCGTGGAGGAGATGGTCAACCAGAATGTGAAGGGGGCGAAGCGACTGCTCGCCGCCGTCACAGACCTGGACCGCAGCGTGGGGGCCGCCCAGCTCGGCATCACCGTCGCCAGCCTGGCGCTCGGGTTCGTCTCCGAACCGGCCCTGCACAACCTGATCGACCTGCTGTTCAACTCCGTCCAGTTGGAGTTGGGCAGCACGGTCAAGCACGTCGCGTCGGTCCTCCTCACGCTCTCGCTCATCACCTACATGCACGTGGTGTTCGGCGAGCAGATGCCGAAGATCGCGGCACTCCAAAACAACGAGAAGATCGGCCTGTGGACGGCCGGCCCGCTGAACGTGTTCGCCGTCGCCACCAAGCCGGTCATCCGCCTGATGAACGGCTCCAGTTCCCTCTTCCTGCGGCTGTTCGGGTACAAGGCGACCGACTCGCACGGCGAGATCTACACCGTGGAGGAGTTGAAACTGCTCGTCGAAGACACCGAAGAGGCCGGGCTGCTCGAACCGGACGCGGCCGACTACGTGATGAACGTGTTCGCACTGTCGAACAAGAAGGTGACCGAGGTGATGGTGCCGTGGGAGAAGGTGAGCGCGCTGGAACTGCGAATGTCGCCCGAGAAGGTACTCGAAGCGGTGCGGGACGGGGCGCACACGCGGATGCCGGTGTACGACGGCACCAAGGACAACATCGTCGGCGTGGTGAACACGAAAGACCTGTTCTTCCTGTTCAGCGTGCGGGGGGCGGTGATCCTGGCCGACGCCCTGTACGACGCCCAGTTCGTGCCGCCCGATGAACCCGTCAGCCGCACGCTCAGTCGGTTCAAGAAGAGCCACCGGCCGATGGCGGTGGTGAAGGACGGGAACACGGTGCTCGGGATTCTGACGCTCGAAGACGTGATCGAGGAGATCGTCGGAGACATCGAGGACGAGCACGACGACCCGAAACGCCGCGGCCACTTCCGCCGGATGATTAAGCGGCTCGCACCGGGCAGCCAGCCGAAGCCGAAAGGGCGAGGTGAACCGACGGCGTGAGCCGCCCCGGGCGATCGACCCAGGCGGCGCACGCCGCCGGTTCACCCGCACGACACGGACGGTTGACACCCGCACCCGCCCTGTCCGACAATGGCGTATCACCCGGAGGACGGCCCGCGTGTCGGACCCGACGCCCCACCCGGACGGCAAGCTCTCCCGCGCCGCCGCGCAGCGGCTGAGCCAGTACCTGCGGTTCGCCCGCGCGCTGGCCGAAGCCGACGGCACGGTGTCGAGCGTGGAACTGGCCGAAGCGGTCGGCGTGAGCGCCGCCCAAGTGCGGCGCGACCTCGCCGCCCTCGGACACCTGGGTCAGCGGGGCGTCGGGTACGACGCCAACGGGCTGGTCGAGGCCCTCCGCAAAGTGATCGGCGTGGACCGCCGTTGGCGGGTGGTGATGGTCGGCGTGGGCAACCTGGCGAAGGCTCTGCTCAAGTACCACGGGTTCGCCGCGCACGGGTTCGATGTGGTCGGGCTGTTCGACAACTCCCCCAACGTGATCGGCACGTGCATCGACGGGTTGACCGTCGAGCCGCTCTCCACCCTGAACGCGGCGGTGAAACGGCTGCGGGCGGAGTTGGGCGTCCTGACCGTGCCGGGCGAATCGGCGCAGGCGGTCGCCGATGCGGCCGTCGCCGCTGGGCTGAAGGGGCTGATGAATTTCGCCCCGGTGCGGCTCAAGGTGCCGGCCGGCGTGAGCATCGTACCCGTCGATCTGGCCATCCAGTTGGAACAGCTCGCCTTCGCCGTCCACTTCCAACAGGCGGAGGAAGTGCCGGACGGTGAACCGCGGGTGTGAACCCGTGGGTGCTTGACACCCAGGCGGCTGACGCCGCCGGTTCACCCTACAATGACTCCCCACCCGGACTCACCTCATGCGCTCCATCTGCTTCGCACTCCTGCTCGCCTCCGCCACCCTCGCCGCCGACCCGTGCGTGTCGGGCGTGCCGGTCGGCAAGCGGCCGGGGCCGTACAGCTTCCTGGTCGCCACCGGCCCCGAGACCGGCAAGCCGACGTGCTACATCTGCGAGCAAGCCGACAAGCCGACGGCGGTGGTGTTCGCCCGCAAGCTGTCCGACCCGCTCGGCAAGCTGCTGGCCGGCCTGGACGCCGAGACGACCGCCCGCAAAGACAGCGGGTTCAAGGCGTGGATGACGCAGTTGACGCCGAAAGCCGACTTGGACACACTGTCCGCCTGGGCGAAGAAGCAAGGGCTGAAGAACGCGGCGGTGGGCGGGTTCGAGGACGCCGACGGCCCGCCCGCGTACAAGCTGCACGCCGACGCCGACGTGACCGTGCTCCTGTTCGTCAAGCAGAAGGTGGTGGCCAACTTCGCCTTCCGCGGCGGTGAACTGACCGACGAGAAGGTGAAAGAGGTGCTGAAAAGCGTGCCCAAGCTGTTCGAGAAGTGATCCCACTGGAACCGCGACCGGCAGGGAGCGGGTGGGTGGTTGGCACC
>JANNQE010000640.1:0-1629 GCA_031441625.1 Planctomycetia bacterium | reverse complement strand
CAAGGTGGCCACCGACTCGGTCGGCCGATTCGTGCGAAACATCCCGTGCCCCGCCAAGGAGTTACGGGCGACCGAGCGACCGCGTTTCCAACCGTCAGACTACTTGACCGCCAACCGCTTGCAAACCGTGTCGTACACCCTCGTCCCCGAGAAGGTCACGGACAAGCTCGACTTCGTGTCGGTTCACATTTATCCTGTAGTTTCCGCGCCTTCCTAACGCTTAAGCCGCGAGTCGCAGCAGGCGTTCGGTGAGGTCGCGGATTTCCGCGCGTACCGCCCCATCCCCCACAACCGCTGCAATCTCGTCCACTAGGATTTCCTGCCGCCACGCTCGGCGTTTGTCCGCGTGGCTGGGGCGACGCGGCCGGCCGTCCCACGGCGACGCCCGCCGGTGGTCCACCAACGCCGCCGCGTCCCGTCGCCACGCCCACGCCTCGGTCAGCGTACAGGTCCACAAGCACAGGTGGAACGATCCCACACTGGCCCACACGTGTCGCACTTGCTGTTGTCCCGCGCCCACGATGTCCTTGCAGTCCCGGAAGCAGGTCTCCAAGCTGAACCGCTCCGCCACCAGGCCCAGGATGTCCGCCTCCGTCGCCGTGGCTGCGGTGCTCAAGAACGCCACCCAGCCCCGCGCTTCCGCCACCAGCACCACCCGAATCACGCCGCCGACCGGTCGCCACGTCGCCAGGAACGTCTTGTAGCGCTTCACCGTCGGCCGCCCATACAGCGTCAGCGTCGCCGTCGTCCAGCCGCGCTGCTGCCCGGCCCGCTTGGCCAACGCGATCCGGCGGGCTCCGAAAATCCGGGGTCGGCCCCGCTGTCCGGCGCGCTGCGGCGGCGGCACCGTCCCCAACGCCGCATCCTTGCGCAACCGGCTGACGACGACGACGCCTAGCGTCAGCAACGGCTGGAGGAACGCCGCCTTGGCGTACGCGCCGTCGGCCACCACCCACAGCGCTTGTGTGCCTTTCACCAGCCACTTCTGGGCCCAGGTCACCAAGTCGACGGCCAATTCGAGTTTGGTCCGAAAGGTCGGCCGGTGCCGGGGCTCGATGGCGGGCAAATCCTGGCGGCGGACGTACATACGGGCCAAGAGCGGCAGGGCGCTGGTGCCCCAGAGCGGATGGCCGACCAACAAGCCCAGCACGACCCAGACGTGCCCGTAGACGAACGGGGCCGGGGCCGGTCCCGGGCACGGGTTATGGTGGAGGCCGGCTCCCTGGACCTGCGGCCCGGAGCGTGGCGTCGGCGTGTCATCAAGGGCGCAGACCACGCGCGACTGGCCCGCGATGAGTGGCTGAACCACGGCGGCGGCCAACCGCGCGGCGATCGCATCGGCTTCGCGACCGGCCGCCGACACGGTGGTGTAGCAGGGTCGGAACTCAGCGCTCAACCCCGCCGCGCGGATCCAACGGGTGACGGTGCGTCGGCCGCGGGCCAGGAGCGCGCCCAGGAAGAGGCGGGCCAAGCGGGGTGCGGAGCGGGGATCCAGGGCCGCAGCCAGGAAGGAAAACCAGTGGACGCCGGGGGTGGCTGGGTGCGAAGATGACATGGCCGCGTCCGTTCGGGGTGGTGGTCGTCTGCTAACGCCATCCTCCCGGACGGGCCGGCACTCGTCTACCCCCC
>JANNQE010000639.1:0-5388 GCA_031441625.1 Planctomycetia bacterium | reverse complement strand
CCGACGCCCCCTCCCCTGCCTCCACCGGGAACCCGAAATGAGACACGCCCTCTCCCTGCTCGCCGTGTTGGTCGCGTCCGCGGCACTCGCCGCCGACGAGAAGCGGCCGAACGTCGTCTGGATCGTCACCGAAGACTTCTCGCCGAACATGGGCTGCTACGGCGACCCGGACGCCGTCACGCCGAACCTGGACGCCTTCGCCAAGCAGGGTGCCCGGTTCACACGGGCCTTCAGTCACGCGCCGGTGTGCGCCCCTAGCCGCAGCGGGCTGATTACCGGGCAGTACCCGACGACGATGGGCAGCCATCACATGCGGTCGAAGCTGACCACCACGCCGCCGCGGTTCGTGGACGGCTTACGCAAGGCCGGGTACTTCGTCGCGTGGCCGGGCAAGACCGACTTCAACTTCGACGTGCCCGCCGACTGGGTGGACAGCACCAAAGACTGGACGAAGAACGCCGACGTGCTGCCGAAGGACAAGCCGTTCTTCGCCTATTTCAACATCGGCGTGACGCACGAGAGTCAGGCGCGAGCCACGAACCTCCAGTACACGAAGAACACCGCCAGGTTGAAGGCCGACCAGCGGCACGACCCGGCGAAGGTGACGCTGCCGCCGTACTACCCGGACACCACGGACGTGCGGAACAACGTGGCCGTGTACCACGACAACGCCACCGCGATGGATTCCATCGTCGGCGACATCTTGAAGACGCTCGACGACCGCAAGCTGAGCGAGAACACGGTGGTGTTCTTCTTCGGCGACCACGGCACCTGCCTGAGCCGCGGCAAGCGGTGGCTGTACGACAGCGGTATCCGCGTGCCGCTGCTGGTGCGGTGGCCGGGGAAGGTGAAGGCCGAGAGCGTGCGAGACGACTTGGTCTGTTTCCTCGACTTCGGCCCCACGGTGCTGAGCCTCGCCGGTGCCGACATCCCGAAGGAGATGCAGGGCCGCGTGATGCTCGGTGACAAGACGCAGAAGGCTCCCGAGTATGTGTACAGTTGCCGCGACCGCATGGACGAGAGCTACGACCGCATCCGCAGCGTGCGGGGCGAGCGGTTCCACTACCTCCGCAACTTCCACCCGGAGTTGCCCTACGCCCAGTGGATCAACTACATGGACGAGATGCCCATCATGCGGACGTGGCGGCGGCTGGCGTTCGAGGGCAAGTTGAACGACACGCAGAAGCTGTTCATGGCACCGACCAAACCGGCGGAGGAGTTGTACGACACGCAGGCGGACCCGCACGAGGTGAAGAACCTGGCGGGGGCGAAGGAACACGAGGCGACGCTGAAGGCGATGCGGGCGGCACTCGATCAGTGGATCAAGGACACGAAGGATCTGGGCGAGGTGCCCGAGAAGGAGTTGATCAAGAAGGGGGTGGTGAAGGACGTGCTGACCGCCGAGTACGACGCGCGGGTGAAACTGCACCCGAAGACGCCACCTGTGCCAGGGGCGAAATAGGCGAACGGCGCGACGTGAGTCGTAGAGAGGCGGGGGCGTCTGCGAAGACAGAAATTTGGCATGCAACGCATCGGAGACTCCGCTACTCTGTCCGGTGTTCATCCAGCCATTCCGAGTTGGACTCATGCCCATCGCTGTCGCCTGCCCCTGCGGGGCCAAGCTGAAAGCCCCGGACGCCGCTGCTGGAAAGCGGCTGAAGTGCCCGAAGTGCGGGGCCGGTATCACCGTACCATCACCAGCCGAGTTTCACGAGCAGGACGAGTTGCCACCCGCCAAGCCGAAGCCGCTGGTCGAGGTGGCCGGTGACAGTGACGAAAGGCCACAGCCAAAAAGCCGTCGTGACCGGGACGACACGACAACGAGGGGATCACGCCGGAACCGGCAAGACTCGGCGACCCAGGCCACAGAATCGCGGGGGCGGAAGAAGAGCAACCTGCCGCTCATCCTCGGCATCGCCGGGGGCGTGACTCTGCTGCTCGCTATCGGGGCTGTCGTCGCCGTAATTGCTATGAACGGGACGAACGCTCAGGCGAAGGCGACGGGCAGCACGCCTGGCGGGGGCCCGGAGTCGGCACAGAACCAAAGCCCGGCCGGGTGGAAGGAGTTCCGGGCGGAAGGGGTCAGCCTCTGGGTGCCGGAATCGGTCAACCTCTCTGAACAGGTGCAAAGGAAGGATGAGGAGCCCAAAGCTCCACTCAAGAGCAGCAGGGGTTGGAGTAGTTGGCAACTTTTCGAGTTGGACCCGGAAGGCAACCCGATCCGAAATCCGAACCCGAAACCGAATCCGTTCGGGGTGTGGTACGGGCTACAGAAATCGCGACTCGATCGTAAGTTCGTCGCCAAGTATCCACAAGATTCGCCCGCCGCCAGCGAGGCCGCGCTCAAGCAGATTGAAGAATTGGGGTTCTTAAAAGCGGAGTGGTCTGACGCCAGCCTCGGAGGCTTACCGGCCAAGCAGCGGGTCATCAAGGTGACGACCCCGAACCCACCCCATCAGACAATCATCTTCACTTGCCGGATGATGATCCGCGGTGAGACCCTGTACCGATGCGATGTCGAGTGCTTGGAGGCCGACGCGTCCGGCCCGCTGGTGACCACCTTCTTCGATAGCTTCCGCGTCGTCGAACCCGACCCGGTCACCGCGCGACCTGACGAGGTCGAGGAACCGTTGCCGCAACTGCCGCCGGTCAAACTGCCGGGCGGCTGGAAGATGTACAAGGGGGAAGAATTCAGCCTCGGTGTGGAGGAGGGGGCCATGCTCCCCAAAGGACCACACTCGAAATTGTCAGCCGGCCCGCCCTACAAGAGCGATGCGACCTGGTACTTCCACTACGCCGAGGGCAAAGGGGACAGCCCTGACGTTTCAGTTCTGAAGTTAGGCCTCAAGGCGAGCTTCATTCACGACTACCGGAAGGCCCCGGCGACAGCTCTCGACGAGCTGACGAAGGGATATGCGGGTTTTATCCTGCTCGATCCCAGAGGGGATGAAAACACATTGAAAGTGACGCGATCCACGCTCGGTGGGATCGAGGCCAGGCAGGCAGTACGCACGTTGGAGAAGACTGCGTTGATCTCACGGTATGCGGTGCGGGGGGACGCGGTGTACCGCTTGCAGGTGAGCTACCCGGGGGTGACCGACCCGGACGACCCGAAGATTAAGCCGTTCTTCGACAGCTTCAGATTCGAGAAGGAATAGCCCCCACAGCGAAACAGATGACCGCAGCCCCGAGTGGGTGACCCTTTCGACCAGGGTCGCCCACTCGGGGCTGCAAAACACCGGCGGACTCACGTCGCGCCGTTCGCCGGCCGGTTAGTGCCGCTGCACGGCCTGGAACAGCTCGCTCATCTTGATGCCGAGCGCCAGGCAGATGCGGTACAGCGTCTCGATGCTGGCCGAGTTCTTGCCCAGTTCGATCTGCGACAGGTAACCGAGCGACACGCCCGTCTTGTCGGACACGTTGCTCAGGGTGTACCCGAGCGACTTCCGCCGCTCGCGGATGGACCCGCCGAGGCTCTCGCGGAGCGCCTCTTCGGTCATCCGCAGCAGGCCCTTGCTCTCCAGGCAGCGGATGACGATCTCGCGGAGTTGGTCCACCTGGAACGGCTTGGTCAGGTAGTCGTAGGTGCGGGCGCGGAGGCAGTTGAGCGCGCTGTCCACGCTCGGGTAGCCCGTCACGACGACGATGTTCGCCTCCGGCTGGTTGTCCCGCACCCACCCGAACACCTGGTCCGGCTCCAGGCCGGGCATCACGTAATCCATGATGATCAGGTGGTAGTTGTTCCGCCGGCTCAGCGCCGCTTCCACCTGACTCGGGTCGGACACCGAATCGATCACGAAGTCGCGGCTGGAGAGCGCCGCCTGGATGACGGCGCACGTGGCCGGCTCGTCGTCCAGGATGAGGATGCGGATGTCCCCGCTGCTCTGCAACTCGGACAGCGGGGTGGGCGCGCGGACCGGCCGCGGGGTCTGGCGGAGCCGGTCTTCGAGGTCGAGGGGCATCATGGTGGCTGGTTACACTCCGAACGTGGAAGCGTGTGTGATGGCAGTGGGGGAGACCGCGACCGGCGGGCGAACGGCCGCCGGCGGGAGGACGATGCGGACGGACGTGCCGACGTCCGTGACCGCGGGCGGGTCCAGGCGGATCCCTCCGAGGTGGGCGACGAGCGTGCGGTACACCACCGCCAGCCCCAGCCCACGGTGTCGCATCTTGGTCGTGTAGAACGGCTCGGCGAACAGTCGCGCCCGCACCTCGGGCTTGATGCCGCCGCCGCCGTCCTGAATCCGCACTTCGACGTGCGGGCCGGGGCGGACGGCCCCCAGGTAGTTCTTGACGTCGGCCGCGGTCAGTTCCACCACGCGGGCGGACACGGCCGCGCGGGGCGGCTGCCCGCCGCTCTCGATGGCGTTCTGGAGCAGGTGGCCGAGCACCATGCCGAGAGGGCTGGCCTCCATCGCCACCGGCGGCAGGGCGGCCGGCACGTCGGTCGTCAGTTGGAAGCCGGCCGGGTGCTGCGGCCGCAGGCGGGCTTCCTCCTTGCCCACCGCCACCGCGATCACACCGGGTTGCGGCTTCGTCTGCCCGGCGCGGTTCAGTTGGTGCAACTGCTGGGTGAAGGTGATGCCCCGCTTGCCCACGTCGGCGATCTGCTGCACGAACTTGGTCGGCTGGGCACCCGCCGGCAGCAGGGGCAAGGTCAGGTCGGCGAACCCGATGATGCCGGTCAGCACGTTGTCGAAGTCGTGGGCCATCCGCCCGGCGATGACCGCGGCGTCGGCCAGTCGTTGTTGCAACCGCTCGGCGTCGATCACCGGCCCGACCTTCCCGGACAGCAGCGGCGACCGCTCCATCAGGGCGACGGACAGCAGCAGGTATTGGCGATCCGCTTCGGTCCAGACGTCGGCCCCGGCCCGCTCGGCCCACACCACGCCGGCGGCACGGCCGGACGGCTGGAAGGCGGCGTACATCCGCCCGCACGAGTTCGGCAGTTGCCACACGACCGTCGGGTTGCCGCTCTGAATGGTCCGCAGCACCTCGCCCGCCTCGGGCGGCAGGGTGGCCGCTTCCGCCACCCCGTCGCGCACTTGAATCGCCACCTGCGGGCCGCCCGCCGGCCACACCAGCCCGGCCGCCCGCCAGCCGGACGCCCGGCACCACGCGGCCAGCGCGGCGTCGAATGCCAGGGGGTCTTTCGACCCGGTCAGCCAGGTGTGGAGGAAGGCCAGCCCGCCTGGCAGGCCCGTGGGCGCGGACATTACGAACCTCGTGCGCGGACAGCCGAAGAACGTGGCGGCAGCCGTCTATACCTCTGCCTGAATTCGTCGTTCGGTGTGGATATGTAGAATGGGCCTGAACGATGTCAACCGAATTTCACAAGTTGGGAACGAGCCGCGACCGCCGGCGAGCGGGCGATTCAACCCCCGCTCG
>JANNQE010000638.1:0-5433 GCA_031441625.1 Planctomycetia bacterium | reverse complement strand
GCTCAGCCACTCCCGAAAGAGGTGAGTTACCGACCGCGAGAAACCAAAACACCTGCAATTGCAGCGTAAACTCTGGGATCGGGGCAACGGCACCCGTTGGTACTGTGGATTCGGTTTGAGTGCTTTTTGCGGTCCAGACACCGCGACAGCGAGTTCGTGCAGAGTCCTCGTCCGCGGCGTGGCTTTCACAGATAACTCCCTACCGTGCTGTGCTGTGTCTTGCTCGTTATAGGAGTGGTTCGCGCAAAGTGCGCCGTCGCACTGGCCGTGCTGTTCGGCGGCCCGGTCGCTACGGCCGCACCGTTCCGAGTAGTCGCTCTGTTCCCCCACCCGAGACCGGCCGGCGACCCGGCGAGTCGTTCTATTCGAGTCTGTTTTCACTCTCTGGCCAGCTTGAGCAGGTCCCGCGTGCCTTCCGTCGGGCCGGCGGGGTGGCCGAAGACGGCCGTGCCCGCGACGAACACGTTCGCCCCCGCCTTCGCCGCGTCGCCAATCGTCGTGCGGTCGATGCCGCCGTCCACTTCCAGCTCGCACTTCGGGTTCAGTCGTTCGATGGCGGCCCGCAGGGTGCGGATGCGGGCGGTGCTCGCCGGGATGTACGCCTGCCCGCCGAAGCCGGGGAACACGGTCATGCACAGGGCCAGGTCGATGTCCGGCAGGAACGGCTCGATCCGCTCCGGGTCGAAGTCCGGGTTGAACGCCAGCCCCACCTTCTTGCCGCTCGCGCGGATGTGCCGGAGGAGTTCGATCGGGTCGGGTTGCACTTCCAGGTGAAAGATGATGGTGTCGGCCCCGGCCTTCACGAACCCGGCCACGAAGAGGGCCGGGTCTTCGACCATCAGGTGAACTTCGAGCGGCAGTTGTGTGACCGGCCGCAGGCCCTTCACCACCACCGCCCCCATGCTCAGGTTGGGCACGAAGTGGCCGTCCATCACGTCGATGTGAACGCGATCCGCCCCGCCCGCTTCGGTGAGCTTCACCAACTCCCCCAGGCGGCTGAAGTCGGCGGCGAGAATCGACGGTGCAATAGCGGGCATGGCATGATCTCGGGTCTGGATTCCGCCTCATTCGCTGAGGCGGGCGGCGGGTCACCACGACAGTGAAAGCACCGAAAAGCCCTTGCCCCTCGGCCAACCGATCGACACCGGCGTTCCCCGTCGGCCGGCGAGTACCGGCCGGCGCTCGACCAACCAGCCGGCCGCCTGATCGAACCGCAGCAAGGCCAACGCGGGCGGATCGGCGTCGAACGCCGTGCCTGCGAGCACCCCCTGCCACGACCGCCAGCGCGAACCGGTGCATTCGTCACCCCCCGCCGTCGGAACGGCCGCAGGCACCCGGTTGAAGGAGCAAGCAGGGCGAGGGTGAAATGTTACGGCGTGTCCGGAAGCCGTCACGGAATAGGATCTTGATCACGGGGGAACTCCCCACCCCGTTCACAGACAGCCTCGGTGTGAGCGTCGCCGGTCACGCCCACGACTCCCCGCCCCGATTCCGGCTCTGTTTGCCTGTTCTATTCCGCGGGAGACGCCCCGCACCCCCGTTTCGAGAGCCCGCCCATGTCGAGCGACTTCACCCCCCTGCCCATCGCCGGCGGCGTCGGCGAGTACCACCTGAACCGCTTCCGGGTGGCGTTCGACGCCTCGAAGCTGTCCGCCATCATGCTGCCGTTGGCCGTGAACGGCTTTTTCAGGGGGTTCGGCAAGTACCTGAAGAGCAAGGCGGCCAAGGTGGACACGGCCACCGGCAAGACGCACGACGACAAGCCGACGTTCGAGTTCACCGGCACGGCCACACTCGGCGGCTCCAAATCCGCGCTCGCCGACGCCGCCATCCCCGACTTCGCACACACCGACTGGGTGTACGTGCTCGACAGGAGTAACAACAGTTTCACCGGGCAAACGCTGAAGCGAAACTTCACCACGGTCCTCGAAGACGCGGCGCTGATTGCCGCGAGGATTCGCGGCCCGGCGACCGCGGCGGCCGTGCAGGCGGCCATCGTCATCAACCAGCACCACTTCCTGGCTGGCCGGCGGGCGTGGCGACTGGACCACGGCAGCGTGTTCGGGTACAGCGGCAACGTGCGGGTGCTGGAGACGGTGGCCGTCGAGCGGTTCTCGCTCACCGCCTACAGCCAATCGGGGGCCGTCATCGGGGACATCGCCACCCTCGTCCGGAACGTGTGGCTGAACCTGCTCAAGAACTACATCCGCGACGAGGGGTTCAGCACCGTCGGCACCCCGCCGGGGGGCAGCGGGTGGACGGCCGACGGCCATTACCATTCCGTGCAGTTGAGCTTCGCCGACGCGAACACCGTGGCCAAAAGCCCGCACATGTCGGACCTGAAGACGCTCTACCCCCACGTGGCGAAGATCTGACGGCGGGGCGGGCGGCGGTCGAAATCCGGTCAGGTTCGCTTGTCGCACCCCGCTCGAACAGCTACAAACACATTTTTCCCGAAGCACCACTGCAGAGAGATGTCATGGCCGAACGCATGTCCACCGCCACCCGCATGAACCGTGCGCGGGCGAACGGCAAACTGAGCCGCATTTCGAACGGCCACCTGAAGCGGAAGGAGCGGGCCAACCGCGACAAGAAGATGGCCGAGCTGGTCAAGAAAGGCCCGTTCCCGTTCACCCCGGCGATCCAGAGTTGGGTGAGCGAGCAGATGGGCAAGCCGTTCACCCAGGTGACGGAAGCGGAAGCCAAAGAACTGGCGAAGTAGGGTGGTCCGCCCTCGCCGAGGGCGGGTCATACTTCCGGCTCTCGGCGAGAGCCGGCCACCCTATTCACCCCCCGTGCGCCTCGCACCGCGGCAGCGGCCACGGGAAGAGCGGCACCTTCCCCCACAGGCGGAACCACCGCCAGCGGACGCTCGCCGCCGGGCGGTCGCAGTGCAACCCGCGGCTGCTGTCGCGGTGGGTACACCGCACCGCCGACCCGTCGGGGTGGCGCACTACGTCGGCCCGGTGCGCCGCGTGATTGGCCACCTGCTCCGGGGTGATCCCGCGCCGCCACAACTCGTTCTCCATCAGGTCCACCGCCGCCGGCTCCATCGAGTCGCGGTACACGGTCACGCGGTCGAGCAGGTCTTCGGTGTCCGCCTGGCGGATATATCGGGCCACCGGTTTCAGGTCGAAACTCATTTCCACGTTCCAGGAATCAGGTTCCAGGTTCCAAGGCCCGTCACCCGGTCACTGCGTTCCCGGTTCCAGTGTCTTCAACTTGGAACCTGGAACTTGGAACCTGGAACTGCTCGGGTTCGTCGCACAGGGTACTACGGACGGATTCCGTGTCCGCCCGCGCCGCCGTGAATTAGAATACGCACCAGCAGCGACTTTCACCCGGCCCGCCGACGGCGGGTGCGGGTTGTATCTGTAGACCGTCACCCCCGACCTCCCCGGAGAGGGCGAACGATGCTCCGCCTGACCGCCGCAGCTCTGGCCGCCGGCCTGCTGCTCACCGCCCCACTGTTCGCCGCCGACCCGCCCAAAGCGGACAAGCCGGACGTGAACCCGGACCAACTGAACACCACCCAGGCGATCAACCACTACATCGCCGCCGGGTGGGAGAAGGCCGGCATCAAGAAGCCGGCCGCCGTGTGCACCGACGCCGAGTTCCTGCGGCGGGCGTGCCTCGACCTGCTCGGCCGCATCGCCACCGTCGAAGAGGTGATCGACTTCGAACAAGACAAAGCGAAGGACAAGCGGGGCCGGCTGGTCAAGCGGCTGCTGCACGGCGTGCCCCAGATGAAGGACGGCAAGCCGGTGCTGGACAAGGAAGGCAAGGCGGTGGCCGGCGTGTACGTGCCGAAGGTGGACGGCAAGCCGGCGAAGGAGAACGGGAAGGACGTGACCTTCGACTACACGGCCGAGTTCGCCGAACACTGGGCGAACATGTGGACGGTCTGGCTGATGAGCCGCACCGGGCACCCGACGTACCGCGGGTTCATGCAGGCGTGGCTGTGGCAGCAGTTCTACGACAACCGCCCGTACAACGAGATCGTCCGCGACCTGCTCACCGCCACCGGCGAGACGAACAAGAACGGGGCGGCCAACTTCATCGTCTCCCACCTGGGCGACCCGGTGCCCCAGGCCGAGCAAAAAGAGTACGGCCTGCACGACGCCGTGCCCATCACCAGCCGGGTCACCCGCCTGTTCCTCGGCCTCCAGACGCAGTGCACCCAGTGCCACGACCACCCGTTCAACAAGGAGTGGGTGCAGTCCGACTTCTGGGGCGTCAACGCCTTCTTCCGCCAGACGAAACGCAGCGCCACGCCCACCCCGCGGAACACGGGCAACAACAACAACATGATGCTGCAAGACAAGATCGCCCTGACCGACGACCCGAACCTGAACGGCGGGCTGAAGATCCAGTACCCGCAGCGGAACGGCACGCCGGCGAGCATCCGCCCGATCTTCCTGAAGGACTACAAGCAGGCGATGGACGGCGAGAAGTCGGACAAGAAGCTGTCGGCCGGCGAGGGCGGCAAGACCCGCCGGCAGGTGCTGGCCGACTTCCTCGTCACGCACGACAACTTCGCCCCCGCCCTGGTCAACCGCGTGTGGGGCCACCTGTTCGGCCGCGGGCTGAACAAGGACGCCGTCGTGGACGACTTCGGCAGTAACAACGAGGTCGTCCACCCCGAACTGATGGCCCGCCTGGGCAAAGACTTCAAGAACTACAACTTCGACACCAAGCAACTGCTCGAGGCCATCTGCACGTCCGACGTGTACGGCCTCAGCCACGTGGCCGGCAAGGGGTACGAGGACGCCAAGTTCGACGCCTTCTTCGCCCGCATGCCGCTCAAGTCGATGTCGCCCGAGGTGCTGTACGAGTCGCTCTCCCTGGCCACCAAGAGCACCCCGCCGGACAAGAGCGAGCGGCAGAACCGCCGCGACGACTGGATGAGCAAGCTGGTGCGGAACTTCGGCGTCGACGAGGGGAACGAGGGCACGTTCAACGGCACCGTCGTGCAGGCCCTGCTCATGATGAACGGGAAGGAGTTGAACAAGGAAGTGACCCGCAAGGGCGGGGTGGTGGACGAGGCCATGAAGAGCCACACGAAGGGCGGGCAGGTCAACGTGAACGGGGTGCTCGACGACCTGTTCCTGGCCGCCCTCAACCGCCACCCGACGCCCGCCGAACTGTCCGCCCTGAAGGACATTCAGGACGGGGCGGTGGTGTCCGGCCGCGACGAAAAGAGTGACCCGAAAGACCCGAAGAAGCCCGACCCGAAGGACCCGAAGAAGCCCGACCCGAAGAAGCCCGACCCGAAGGCCCCGCCGACGGTCATCATGGGCACCGGCACGAACGACCCGAAGTTCTACCAGGACGTGTTCTGGGCTCTCCTGAACACGACCGAGTTCATGCTCAACCACTAACCGGCCGAGAGCGGGTGACCGCCGATGACAGCCCCGCGGGGGGGGCGGGGGG
>JANNQE010000637.1:0-8701 GCA_031441625.1 Planctomycetia bacterium | reverse complement strand
GACGCCCTCATCGAGCTGGAGACAGCCCACCGGGCGACACAGCCGACGCCCCCGTTCACCCCGATGACGATGCTGAAGTGGTGCATCATCCCCCAGACTGCGGTCGACGCGTGGGCCATCAGCGCCAAGGGGGCGGACATGCTGTTCTCGCGCTTCGAGGCGGACACCGCCCGAGTGACGGCCGAGGTGCCACCAGAAATGGTGAAGCTCGAGTGGGACCGTCGCCACCGGGCCGGTGAGGTGGTGAACTTCAGCAAGGAGGTGTTCGACATCATCAGCGGTCGAGCGCAGGACGTCCGCGAGAACGTCGCGAAGAAATACCGGTGCCAGCCCCCCGAGCACCTGCAAGAGCAGGTCGATGCCCGACGCAAGGAGCTGTGGAAACAGTCCCAGGTCCGCCGGTCAGGTCGGACGCAACAGCCGGCTGACCGGCCGAAAAAGGCGAAGAAGACGAAGAAGCAAGACGCAAAAAAACCGAGGCTGTGGCAGAAGACCGACCAGCTCCGAGAATTCCGGGTGCACGCCGCGGAATGGGGGATCACCGGTCACACCCAACTGGTCTGGCGGGAGTTGTGGGACAGTGAGGGCTGGGTGGCCGGCCGGCACTGGATGGGTCACACCGCGGTGACGCTGGCCGATCTCATTGAGAGACTCGGGGTCAGCAAGAGCACCGTGCAGCGGGCAGTAGAACAGCTGGAGGACGTCGAGCTGCTCGAAGAGGTGAAAAAAGAGCGGAAGGGCGTGTCCGCCAAAGTGTACAGGATCACGTTCAAGCCGGGGTGCTGGGACTGGATCCCCGACCGGGACGAAACGAGTGACGGGGTGTCAAAGGTCGAATGATCGAATCACTGAACATCACGAGGACGCCAGGTCGAACCTGTCGTCCTTCTTCATTCGAACATCGCACTAAGACGGGTCGATGACGTGAACCTGTTCTTCATGCTCCGGCAACTCGAAGAGGTCGAACATGGCGGTCAGGTGTGGTCAGGATTGGTATTCACAGGGACCCGATTGGTATTCACAGGGACCCGGATTGGTATTCACAGAGAACACCCTACAGGTCCCCTCCTACTGAGGGGACAACAAAGCCCAGCTCGCTTACGCCGCCCGCCCTCAAGGGGCGGGGCTGCTCGCTGGGCTTGAGCAGAAGAAGAGGAGAAGAACCAGTAATCCAGAATCAGGGTCACCATCTTCGACCCCGGAGGATCCGGCATCATTCCAGATCATCTTCATCACCATCTTTTACTTCGAGGCGCAGGCGCGCTAACGTCCTCTACACAGCGCGATCTTCGACCCGGGCGACACATTACTCGACCAGATACTGATCGCCGATCCTAGGGGCATCTTGTGCGATCTGGTGAGGTTCGACTTCGATCAGAGTATTGACTTCGACCAGAGACTCCGACACCCTGACAGTCGACCCAGCCGTGGGTGACGCGATTAGTACCAGAATGGTGCTGATTCGGCGTCATCAACATTTCGTCGACACGTCTCGCCGGCGTGCGTTGTCATGAGAGTCGCTGCACGATAGTGGGTTTGGCGCTACGCTCTCGGGATGAGCCACACCAACCGCCTCCGCCGGAACCCGGGTACGTTCCGCCAACTGACCGGCATCACCCCCGACGTCTTCGATCAACTGCTGGTCGAACTCGAACCCCGGCACCAGCAGGCGGAGGCCAAGCGGAAGACCCGTCGCCCACGCCAACGCAAGCCCGGAGCCGGGGCCAAGCACTCCCTCGACCTGGCCGACCGCCTGCTCATGCTCCGGATGTACTCCTGCACGGACACCACGCACGTCTTCCTCGGCTTCCTGTTCGGCCTGGACGACAGCAACGTGGGACGCAACATGAACCCCCTCCAACCCCTGCTGGCGGGCCTCTTCCGCATCCCCGAGCGGCGGGTGAAACTGGAGGCGGACGAGATCCGCGAGCTGTTCTTCGATGCCACCGAGCGGCCCATCCCCCGGCCGACTCGGGGGCAGAAGACGTACCACTCGGGGAAGAAGAAGCGGCACACGGTGAAGCACCAGGTGGTGGTGGTGCGGAAGCGGAAGACGCCCGGTCGGGCGGGGCAGACGCGGCGGGTGCGGATCGCGGCCGTGTCCGGGGCGTTCCCCGGCAAGGCGCATGACAAGGAGGTGTACGACCGCACGCGGGTGGTGTGCCCGCCGGGGGTGAAGCGGACCGGGGACACGGCGTCCCAGGGGACCGGACTGGACACCCCCACCCGGCGACCGCGGCACGGGTCGCTGACGGCCCGTCAGAAGGCGGGCAACCGTCGGGTGTCGAAGCAGCGGATCGTGGTGGAACACGGGATCGGCAAGATGAAGATCTTGCGGATCGCGGCCGAGCGGTCTCGGAACCGCCGTCGCGGTCACACGCTGATGATGAAGAACGTGGCCGGACTGCACAACCGCATGTTCGGGTGACCCGCCCGCGGGAGGGGAGACCTCCACCCGCACCGCCCTACCGCTTATCGCGCAGCGACTCTATTGTCTCATTCGGCACAACGGAACCGGTACTCTTGCTCCCGCCCGCACGTGTTGCATTCCGTGCTGACCGAGCACCAGCCGTCCCTGTAGGAAGGGTTCACCAACTGGTCGGAACTCCGGTCGTGAATCAGGTGAAACCGTCCGCCACAGTTGCATAGAGGCGGGTCAGGGAGTCTGGGCAGGGCCAGAACGTCTTCCTCAGGCGTGGCCGGGCCGACTGTGGGCACGACACATCGTTCCCGATGGCCGTCCGCCGCCTCGCGGTACTGTTCGGAAGTGTGACAGTTGTCGCCCCCCTTTGGCTTGCGGGATCGGCTGGACTGCTTCACGCGGGCGTCGATCGCCCGCCGTCTGGCCGCCGCCTCCCCGTACATGCCGACGAGTCGGGTCAAGCCGTCGAAGTGGGCGTCCGGTCGCAGCCCCCAGACCGCGGCGGTGAAGGGCCCCAACACCCAGCGGAGGACGTTTGTGCCGAAAAACCAGAGCGGCATCCCGGCGGTGCAGGCGAGGGGTCCGGTGTACCAGCGGAACGCCAACTGTTCGGCCGCAGACGGGGTCACCGCCTCCGCCTCGCAGAACGACAGCCACATGCTCAGCACGACCGCGCCGTACGCCCGAGACATCGCCTCGTAACTCGTCCACAGCAGCCGCCGGTAGAAGCGTCGCGCCTTCTCGCCTGCGTCAACCCTGGCATCGGCGTCGAACCCCTTGAAGCGCGGTAGGAGCCTGACAAACCCTTTCTCCCCCTCTTGCCGGAGCCACTCCTGGAAACCGGCCGGTCGTTTGGCGACTCGGGTGAAAACCCGCCGAATGAAGTGGCGGTAGTCGTCCCGATGCTGCCGCAGGTAGTCAGAGTCGTCCGCCACCCGGAGACCGTCGATGAGCGCCGGCGCCACCTGTTCGACGATCCGCTCGAAGCTGAACTGGTTGGCCGCCGAACTGCTCCGGCGAATGCCGTGGACGAGGAGGTGGTCGAGCGGAGTCCGGAGGGGAGAAAAGTCGAGTCGGAGTTCGGCGTCCGATGACACAAGTTCGGTGACCGCCGTCGGCCAGAATTGTGCCTGGATGGCGTCGATGAGATCCGTCCCGGTCGGTCGAGAGCCGTTCCTCCACCTCGGTAGCTCGAACCCCGGAACCACCGAATCGGGGTGGTACTTGGACGCGGTCGTGTCGGCGAAGTCGTCGCCGCGGTGGAAGTCCCGCGTCACGCTGGCGTGGCCCACCCGCCGGCACCGGAAGACGGCGAGGAGGGGGACGTGGTTGAATCGGCCCTCCTCGACCACCTGCTGGTAGTCGGCAGGGGTGACCGCGGTGCCTTCGACGGCACCGTTGACCACCGCGTCCAAATGCGGCAGCACGTCGAGCCCGAACTCGCATACGCGATCGACGAACCGATCGGCGGTCGTGCCGCCGGCCAGACCGCTGAGCGCCTCCACGGGGTAGAAGCGGCGTTCCGGGCGGGCTTCCACGCTCTGGAATTCGACCTCGAAGGGGCCGTACGATTCCGGGGCACGCCAGCGGTAGCGAGCGGCGGGCAGGGCGGCGTCCAACACGAAGGGCTCGTCCCGGACGAACTCCCAGGTGCCGAAGTCGGGTGGAGTGCTTGCCACGACCGGACCTCTCCAGCGGTACTCGGGATCGGAAAAAACCCTCAACCGTCACACGGTTCACAGCGGGCGTCGTCCACCCACCGGCTCACGTCCCACGGCCGACCCCGGCGGCAAGGGCGTGTCGGCCACGACACCGCCCGTCCCCACCCCTGCCGGCTCGTGCGTTCCACCTCCGGCAGCAGCGCGGTGCCGGCCTCGCACGCACGCACGACGATATCGTCCGCCGGGTCCGCCTCCCGTCCACTCGCCCGGCACCTCGACCGGACAGACGACGGTGCGGGTGCCGTTCGACGGCCTTGTAGTCCATCACCACCCCCTCCCGCATGGCGGGGTGCGTGTCAGCGGTCGCGGACAGATTCCGCACGAACCCTTCGTCCGCGAGCTGTCCCCAGCGGCCGAACGTGTCCTGTTCGTTGCCCACGTGCGATTCTCCACGGGTGTCCACCGGGTGTCGGTTTTCCCCGACCCCTTGGAGTCGTCGTTGGTCAACAACACATCCTAACCGAGACCGGGGCGGTCCCGCCAGACCGACGACGTTCCGCCGACACCGACGTGCCGCAATGGGACAAGACACACCCGACCCGCTCCCCCCGTCCCGGCGGATGGTCGCCGCCGCCCTGATGGGGGCGCACACGCACGAGACGGCGGACGGCCAGTGCGTCCACGTCTGGCGGCGGGGCGAAACCTACCTCGCCCGCGGGCGGTGGAACGGGGCGGCCTTCGGTTAGACCCTCGGCCGATGCGAGAGGGACGCCGCCGCCCGGCTCCGCAAGCTGCTCGGCGAGATCGAGGACGGCGCGTACGTCCGCCCGAGTGAGCAGCACCGGCAGGTGGCGGCCGGTCGCCGGAACGCCCGCCTCACGGTGCGGCAGGTGATCAGCGCCTTCCTCGCCGCCAAGCGGACGGAGCGGGGGCGGCAGACGGCCGACGACTACCGCGCCCGGCTGCGGCCGGTGCTGGCGTTCGCCGAACAGCCGACCGCCCTCGCCCGCTGGCCGCGGGCGGCCGACCTCGACCCCGCGTTCGTGGCCGAGTTGAAGGCGTTCCTGATGACCTGCCGCACCTCCCGCAACGGCCGCCGGGCGGCCCCGCAACGCCTCCTCTCCGGCACGCAGGTTCGTCACGCCCTGGAGACACTCCGCGGCGCGCTGACTTGGGCCGGCGACCCGATGGTCGCCCTCCTGCCGCCGACGATGCTCAACCCCGTCGGCCGACACGCCCTCCCCGCCAAACCGGCCAAGGACCCACTCCGCGACGGCGTCCTGCCGCTCGACCTCCGCACGCGGCTGGTACAGCGAATGGACGCGTGGCAGCTGACCCACCTGGCGTGGTCGTTCGTCCTCCCGTTGCGGCCGGACGAGGCGGCCGGACTGCTGGTGGGCGACGCGAACGCCGAGAAGGGCTGGTTGCAGTTCGGTTACTCCTTTGCCGACTGCAACTTCACCAAGGAGAAGACCAGGTTCGTGCTGCCCTACCCGCCGGAGTTCACCCGCCTGCTCTTCGCCTGTCGGGGCGGGCGGGCCGCCGGCCCCCTGCTCCGCAGCCGCCGGGCATTCGGCGGACTGCCCCCCGGCACCCCGGCCTCCGCCGAGGAGGTGCGGCGGGCGTACGAGCAGGCGGTGATGGACGCCGGCCCGCACGCCGTCCAAGCCGAGCACGACCGCAAGCGTGTCTTCCGCCGCCTGCTCCGGCGGTGGGGCGGGGTGTCGGAGGACCGGCTGGCGGCCGAGTTCAAGGCCCTGCTGAGACAGGAGACCGGGCGAACCGACGCCCGCTTCTACGACCTGCGGCACGCCACCACCCAGGGGCTGAAGGATGCCGGCCTGCCGCATTTGGAGCTGCGGTATCTCACCGGCCACTTGTGCCGCGACATCCTCAACGAGTACACCTCGGTGAGGCCCGCGGAGGCCATGAGCCGGTACTTCGACGCCGTCCGCCCCCTGCTGACCGGAATCGCAGACCGGGCGACCGAGTTGGGCCTTCGGGAGCCGTCCGCGGGTTGACCCTCTCCGCGTCCGCCCGTACCGAGCTGGTGCAAAATTGGTGCAAACCGGGTGCACCGGGCGTGTATACTGGCCGTCGTCGGGCGTGAGGGGCTGACCCGACCGGTGGGGAGAAAACCCCACGATTTCAGTCAAAACCACGCACTCGGACGGCGAACGGCTCGGAGCGTCGGACTGCGGTCGGGGATTCCCTTCCTCTCCGCATCGAACACCCCCCGCAGCGTCGGGGGGTGTTTCGTTTCCCGTTCACGGCGTTTGGCCGTCTGTGCGGTATGCTGGCATCACCCGCGTGGTGCCCGCCGTGCCCAAAATCGTCCGCTTCGCCCTCGTGCTGTTGCCCGCCGCCGCCTTCGTGGTGGCCGCCGCCGTCTACCTGCCCGGCCGGTGGAACGAACGCCCGACGGAGGTTGCGACACCCGCCGACACCGGCCGCATCGTGGTGGTGATGGTGTTCGACCAGATGCGGGGCGACTACCCGCAGCGGTGGAAACACCTGTCCGACGCCGGCGGGTTCGCCCACGTCGAACGCGACGGCGTGTGGTACGCGAACGCCCACCTGCCATACTCGTGTTCGGCCACCGGGCCGGGGCACGCGAGCATCGGCACCGGCCTGCCGCCGAGCGTTCACGGCGTCATCGAGAACGAGTGGTACGACCGCAAGCGGAACGGAGCAGTGCTGAGCGTCACGCCCGACCGCCCTTCCCCGCGGGTGCCGATCCGATCCGACGGCAACTCCGCCGGCTTCGCACCGGATCAACTGCTGACCTCCGGCCTGGGCGACCACCTGAAGCGCGAGCGGCCGGGGTCGCGGGTGTTCAGTCTGGCGTTGAAAGACCGGGCCGCCGTGCTGATGGGCGGGAAGAACCCGGACGGCGTGTACGCCTTTGACACCGACGTGGGACTGTTCCACACCGCCGCCCGCTACCGCGACACCCCGCACCCGTGGGTGACGGCCTTCAACAAGAGGGCGGAAGCCGACAAGTGGTTCAACAAGCAGTGGGAGCGGCTGAAGCCGGAGGCGGTCTACACCACGGCCGTCGGGCCGGACGACGCACCGGGAGAGACGCGGTTCGACCGGGACGTGAAGACTGGCGGGCGTGTCGGCTACGGGCCGACCTTCCCGCACCCGCTGAACATCGACGACCAGAAAGAACCTGGCAAGCGGTACTACGAGCGGCTGGAGGCGTCGCCGTTCGGGAACGAGTTGCTGGCGGAACTGGCGTGGGAGTGCATCACCCGCGAGGGGCTGGGCACCGGCGGGCGTACTGACTTGCTGTACCTCGGCTTCTCCGCGAACGACATGATCGGGCACAAGTGGGGGCCGGACTCGCACGAGGTACTCGACTGCACACTGCGAGCGGACAAACTCATCGCGGGCACCGTGGCAGCACTCGACGACCGCTTCGGTCCGGGGCGGTGGACGCTCATCGTGACGGCCGACCACGGCGTCTGCCCGCTGCCCGAGCGGTGGGCGAACGAGCGGCCCGACGCCGAGCGGTTCGACCCGCGGACGGAATTGGACCCGAAGACGATGGGGGAAATGCTCGACGAGAAGTTCGGGCCGCTGGGCAACGACTGGCGGGCGTGGTTCGCGGAGACCGGTCGGATTCAGTATCCGAATATTTACCTGAATCACGCGGCGATTGAGCGGGGCGGGGTGAAGGTGGCGGACGTGTCGGCGGCGCTCGCGAAGTGGGTGGCCAACCGCCCGCACGTGGAAACCGCGTTCACTCGCACCGAACTGCTCGGCCCGACGTCGGCCGACACACTGACACGCCGGTGTCAGTGGGGCTACCACACCGACCGCGGCGGGGACGTGTACGTGGTGCCGAAGGCGTACTGCCTGCCGACGGGTGTGGCCTCGCTCGGCACCAGCCACGGCACCCCGCACCCGTACGACACGCACGTGCCGCTGTTCGCGGTCGGGGCCGGCGTGCCGAAGCTGGGGAAGCGAGACGAGGCAGTGAGTTCGCTCCTGGTCGGGCCGCTGATCTGTAAAGGGTTGGGTGTGTCACCGCCGGCCACTGTGACGGAGAAGTTGCCGGCAGGGTGGTAGTGGTCCACTCGCTCCGCGCTGATTGTTCGGTTTCAGATGTTCCGAAGTACACGGGTTGTGTCGGCGAATTTCAGTTGCGTCAATATTGCGCGGTGTTGTGGTTCGATCCAGTCGAGTGGCACGTCGAGAGCGGCCGACAGGTCGTCGAGCAACGCACTGAGGAATGGACACCTCTCCACGGAATTCGTGATCACCTGTTTCCAATTCAAGTCGCGGAGGGCGGCGACCCCCTCGTGCGTTTCTCGGTACGCCTTCGAGTCTCGTAGTGATGGATCGCACAGATAGCGAAGGCAAGCCTTTGGGTGCCAGCGGCGGAAGTGCGGTTCCTGGTGATGGTGTGGAATCACCGTACTCGTCCGGTGAAATGACGCCTGGCAGGGTCGGGTAGTCTGTGAGTTTTCCCGTGGGAGAACTCCGTCATGGCGAGACACCGCCCCGAGAAGGTCCGAGCCTGGCGAGCCTTGGTCGAGGCCTGGAAGCGGTCGGGCCAAACCGTCAACGCCTTCTGTCGTACCCGGCAACTCACCCGCTCGAACTTCGA
>JANNQE010000636.1:0-20623 GCA_031441625.1 Planctomycetia bacterium | reverse complement strand
CGTCGTTCGGGCCGTCGCACGAGCCCGCCTTCAGGCCCCCGCGGGCGACGGACCCCGTGAACCCGAAATGGTCGTGGTCCCGGCCTTTCGCTCCGTCGGTGGTCTTGTCGCGGCCGAACTCCCCGCCCCAGAGGACGAGCGTCTCGTCCAGCAGCCCGCGGGCCTTCAGGTCGGTGAGCAGCGCGGCGATCCCCTGGTCGCACGCCTTCGCGAGCACCGCGTGCCCCTTGACGATGTCGTCGTGCCCGGTGTCCCAGGCGATGTCGTACCCGTCGATGGAGTGGGACAGTTGGACCACCCGCACGCCCTGTTCGACCAGCCGTCGGGCCAGTAGACAGCCTTTGGCGAACTCGCCGGGGCCGTACAGCTCCAGGGTTTCCTTCGTCTCCTTGGCCGTGTCGAAAACCTCCGGCACGGCCGTCTGCATCTTGAACGCCATCTCCATCGAGTCGATGGCGGCTTCCAACTGGGCGTCCTGCTCCGACCGCTGGAGGTGCAGCCCGTTCAGGCGGGCCAGCAGGTCGGCCTGCCGCCGCTGGGCGTCCGGTTTCAGCACCGGGTTGCGGAGGTGGCCGACCGCGGCGTCCGGCTTCATGTCGGCGATGTTCACATAGGTGCCGGCGTACGCCCCGGGCAGGAACGAACTGCCCCAGTTGGCGAGCGTGCCCCGCGGCTGCGCCCGCGGGGACATGGCGATGAACCCGGGCAGGTTCTTGTTCTCCGACCCCAGCCCGTACACCAGCCACGACCCCATGCTCGGGCGGGTCGGCTGGAGGTGCCCGAGGTTCATCATCAGGATCGCGCTGGCGTGTTCCGGCAGGTCGGTGTGCATCGAGTGGACGAAGCAGATGTCGTCCACGCACCCCGCCACCTGCGGGAAGATGTCGCTCACCCACTTCTCGCACTTGCCGTACTGCTTGAACCCGAACGGCGACGGCATCAGCCCGCCTTTCGTGTTCCGCAAAGATTTGCGGTCCACGAGCGCCGGCCGCTCGCCGGCGTTCTTCGCCAGGGCGGGCTTGTAGTCGAACGTGTCCACCTGCGACGGGCCGCCCGGCATGAACAACTGGATGACCCGTTTCGCCTTCGCCGCGAAGTGCGGCGGCTTGGCGGCGAGTGGCGAGACGGAGGTGGGCGTGTCGGCCGCCAGCCGGCCGGCGTCGGCCAGCACGGCCGACAGGCCGAGGGTGCCGAACCCCGCGCCGAGGCGGTTCAGGAACTGTCGCCGGGACGGGGCGGCGAGGGCCGCACGGACGGCCGACTCGTGAGCGCGGAACGACATCGGACGCCTCCACTCAGCGGGTTTGCATGAACTCGTACGAACCGAGCAGTGCCTGGGCGTACCGGGGCCACGTCTCGGCTTCCGCCCCGTCGGCCAGAAACGCCTTCGCCACCTGCCGCTCGTCGGCGGTCGCCGGGCGGCCGTACAGCAGGGCGTACGCGCGGTCGATCCGGGCGTCGGCGGTCTTCGCTTCTTTCGTCAGCCGCGCGGCGAACGCCTTCCCGCGGGCGATCATGAACGGGCTGTTCAGGAGGAACAGCGACTGTTGCGGCACGGTACTCGCGGTCCGTTCGGAAACGGTGGCCCGTGCGGAGGGGAAGTCGAACAGCCGCAGGAACTCGTCCGCCGGCAGTTTGTCCCCGTTGCGGCTGACGGCGGCGTACAGGGTGCGGCGCTGGCTCCCGAGGATGTCGCGGACGGACGCCCCGCCGACCGCGCCGTCGAGTTCGCCTGTAACCGCGAGCACGCTGTCCCGCCACGCCTCCACCTCCAACCGCCGCGGTGTCATCCGCCACAGGTAGCGGTTGTCGCCGTCGAGCTTGAAGCTGGCCGCGTCGTACTTGCTGCTCTGGCGGAAGGTGTCCGAGAGCATGACCAGTCGGTGCAGCTTCTTGACGGACCAGCCGTCGGCGATGAAGTGACTCGCCAGCCAGTCGAGCAACTCGGGGTGGCTCGGCTTCTCCCCCAGCAGGCCGAAGTTGCTCGGGGTGGCGACCAGTGGGCGGCCGAAGTGGTGCTGCCACACGCGGTTCACCATGACCCGTGCCGTCAGCGGGTTGGTCGGACTGGCGACCGCCTCGGCCAGTTGCAGTCGGCCGCTCCCCTTCGTCCAGGCGGGCGGGTTCGCCCCGGCGAGGGCAGTCAGGAACCGCCGCGGGACGACCGGCCCTGGCTTCCGCGGGTCGCCGCGGAGGGCGAGCGGCATGTCCGCCGCCCCGGCGTCTGCCGCCGCGTGGATGCGAGCGGGAGCGGGCGGGGAGGTCGCCTTCAACCGGACCACCTCCGCTTCGAGTTGCTTCCGCTTCTCCCCGTCGGCGTCTTTCGGGAGTTTCTTCAAATCCGCGTTCGCCGCGTCGAGCGCCTGCTTGTGTTCGGCCGCCCGCTTCTGCTCTTCCGGCGAAGCGACGACACGGTCCGCCGTCTTCGTGTTGTTGAACACCCCCGCGATCGCGAAGTACTCGGTCTGCGGGATCGGGTCAAACATGTGGTCGTGGCAACGGGCGCAACTGACCGTCAACGCGAGGAACCCGCGTGTGACGGTGTCCACGCGGTCGTCCAGCGTCTCGGCCTTCGCCTTGGCCTCGCTCACCGGGTCGCCGCCGTCGGAGATGTATTTCGGGCCGACGGCGAGGAACCCCGTGGCCACCGCCGTCTCCCGCCCGTCGCCGATCAGGTCGCCGGCAATCTGGCACTTCACGAACTGGTCATACGGCAGGTCGTCGTTGAACGCCTTGACCACCCAGTCGCGGTACCGCCACGCTTCGGGGAGCGGGTCCGGGTCGAGAGAGCTGCCGTGGCCGTCGCTGTGCCGGGCCACGTCCAGCCAGTGCCGTCCCCACTGCTCGCCATAGTGCGGGCGGGCGAGCAACTTGTCGATCAGCTTCTCGTAGGCGTCGGCCGCGTCGTCGGCCGCGAAGGCCTCCACCTCGTCCGGCGTCGGCGGCAGGCCGAGCAGGTCGAGGGTGGCACGCCGGATCAGCGTTCGGCGGTCGGTGGCCGGGGAGGGCTTCAGCCCCTTCGCCCTGAGCGCCGCAAGAACGAACCGATCGATCGGGTTGCGCTTGCGGTCGGCCTCCGTCGGGGCCGGCGGGTCGGTCGCCTTGAGTGGTTGAAACGCCCAGTGCTTGAGCCGTTCCGGGGTCAGCACACTGGCCTCGGCCTTCACGACCGGCTTGACGGTGGTCGCCGGCCACGGCGTGCCCATCTCGATCCACTTCGTCAGGGTCGCCACCTCGTCGGCGGGCAGTTTCCCGGTCGGCGGCATCTCCAGCCCGTCGTACTTCACCGCCTTGAGCAGCAAACTTGTCGCCGGCTTGCCCGGCACCACCGCGGCACCGCTGTCACCCCCTTTGAGGACCGCATCGCGGCTGTCGAGGGTCAGGCCGCCCTTCAACTTCTTGGCCCACTGGCTGTGGCAGGAGTAGCAGCGGTCGGACAGGACCGGACGGACCTTGTTCTCGAAGAACTCGACCTGCTCCGCCGTCGGCCCGTCAGCAGGGGCCGACGCGCAGGCGGTGAGTACGAGGACCGTCGCGAGGACACGATGTTGGGGCATGACACAACCCGTGGCGGCCGATCTGAGGTCGTGCCGGGGGATGGTGGGAGGGACGGCAATTCGGCGGGTTCGGGCGACTTCTCGGCAGGAGACAGAAACGTCTCATCGGCAGGAATGATGACTCTACCCAACACGCCACCATTGAAGCAACAAGAATCCAGGGTGACGCGGGTCGAGATCGCGTCGTATCCTCAAGCCCACACCCGACTCCGTACTCTCGGCCGTAAACGTTCCCTGACGTGCGACTGTGGAATTCCAGTCCGATCCGGCAGCAGTGTTCCGTGCGGCTGTGCTGAAATGAACCCCTCGACCGGCGAGGGGTTCATTTCACGGTCTTCACTTTTCGGGGGCAGCCGGCTTTACCTTCTTCACGTGCTCGCGGAACAATTCGGCCATCTTCGGTCGGTCCTTCTCGATCTGTTTCAAGTCGAGTTTCTGGTTGATCCCGGTGCCGATGGCAGTGTAGATGTCGGCCAACTCCTTGCCCCACGCACCCGACACCACGTCGAGCGGCGTCTCCTTGCGGTCGCTCTTCTTGGCGGTGTCGGCCCCCTTGTCGAGCAGCAGTTTCGCAACCTCCTCGCGGCAGAGGAACGCCGCAGCATGCAGCGGGGTGTTGCCGTCGGCGTTGCTGCCGGAGGGATCAGCCCCCAGTTCGAGCAGATACTTCACGACATCAAGATGGCCGCGTAGTGCGGCGGTTGAGAGCGGCGTGGAACCGTCGGACTGTCGGCGGTTCGCCGCGGACTTGTCGCGGATCAGCTTCTTTACGGCGGTCAGGTCACCCTTGCCGAGTGCCGCCGGGATGCCGTCCCACGGGGCGATACTCACCCGGATCAATTCCCGCTTCAACTCCTCCGCCGCGGTCGCGTCCTTCGCCACGTGGACGATGAACTCGTTGCTGAACGGGCCGTCCGGCACCTGCACCTGGAGCAGATGCATCCCGTCGGCCGGGAGCGTGTCCAGCGTGATCGTCACCTTCTCGCCGTCGCCCCGCTTCACGATTCCGGCCACCCGCCGACCGTTCACGAACAGGCGGGCGTCGTCCCCGAAGTGCCGGCCGCTCACCGTCATGCCCTTCAGTTCGGGGTGGAGAACCGGGAAGTCTTGCCGCCCGCGTTGCCGCTCGATCGGCCCGACGGTCCAGATCGCCGGCTGCGGGTGATCGACGCTCGCCTTCGCCCCGTGGCGTGCCGTGATCGTGCCGACGAATTCGCCTGCGGCGGCGCGGGCGAGCAACTCCTTGCGGGCGAAAGCCGCCCGGTCGCCACCCTTCTTCACATACCGGCCGGCATCGAACTGCAACGCCACCCCTTCCGCTTTCTCCTTCAGCAGCACGCCGTCGCACTCCAGCACGACCGCCCCGTCGCTCGCCGCCGTCTCCAAGGCGAGCAACAGTTCGGCGGTCTGATCGGCTTTCGCCGTGTCTTGGTTCAGCGTCACCTGCCGGGCGAACGCGCCGGAGAACCCGGTACTCATTTCCAGCACCATGTCCCAGATGGGGTCGAACCGCGGCCGACCGCCCCACGAGAACTGCCACACTTCGCGTTCCGGAGCGCCTCGCTCGGCGACTCTTCGGTAGAAATCGAAGTCGATGATGTTCAGCCGTCCCTGCGGGAGGATCAGCCAGCGGTCCTGGGCACCCCGCCACGTCGGCGCGTCCATCCCGGTGCCGGGCGTGTTGGTGCTCACCAGGAACGGCATGCGGTGGCAGTTGCCGCACACGTTCGCGGTGGGCTGTTTCGGGTCGTGGTCGCCCTCAATATGGAACAGGCGGAAGCCCTTCTGGGCACGTTCGGACAGTTCATCCGTGTACGCCCGCTTCGGGGACGGCGGGTAGGGCACGCCGAGCAGGTACACCGCCATGTCGTCCCGCTCTTGCTTCGACAACTCGCCCGCCTTGCCCTCGTCATTCACGCTCTTGACGCCCACCAGGTGCATAGTGGACGCGAGTCCGCCGTCGATCAGGTGGCGGGTGGTGCTGGTCGGCGGGTCGGTCTTGCTGTTCGGCTCCACCGACTTGTGAACGCTCGCCGAGTTGATCCCGCCGTAAGGGTCGCCGGGGATGCCGTCCCAGTGGTACGGGGCGGTGTCCCGCAGCCCGCGGGTCGGCATGGTGCTCCGTGGCATGATCTGGTTGCCGCCGGTCACGACGGGGGTGTCGAGCACCCAGAGTAACTGGTCCGTGTGCCCGTCCGGGTGGCAACTGGCGCACGAGAAGGTGGCGCTGGTGGACGCCTTCGCCGTGTTGAACGCGATCCGCCCCCGCTTGAAGACCGGGTGGGTCGGGTCGTCGAGCGGAATGGTGGCGACCACCTTCGGATTCACTTTGTCGGTGAGATCCACCAGCGACACCGTGTTGGCCAATGCGTTCAGCACCCACGCGGAGCCGCCGTCGAGGGCGATCCCCCGCGGCCCGGCACCCACGTCCACCCGTCCGAGTACCGCACCGCTGGTCGCGTCCACGGTGAACAGCTTGTCCGACGCGGCGGCGGTGGCGACGAGCGTGGAGTCATCCGCCGTCACTTGGATGGCGAACGGGGTTGCCAACGCCATGCCCTTCTCGGGTTGCTTCGGTGGTAGCGGTTCGAGTTCGAAGAACGCCGGCTTCTCCGCCTTGCCGTCCTTGACGCCGACCTTCGTAATCCGGTTCAGGAACGCCCGGTTGTCCATCTCCTTCAGCCCGTGCTTCTTCGTCCCGCTGCGGCCGTTCGCGTCGTTGCGGGCGTCGGTCTGGGCGACGAACGCCGTGCCCTTCGAGTCGACCGCGAGGCCGTACAGGAGCGTGCCGAGACCATCCACCGTGGCGACGAGTTTGTCGGTCGTGGTGTCGAACACGAACAGGTCGCGGTCGGGCACCTTCGGGTGCTTCACGATGTCCACGACGTGCCCGATGGACAGCACGTTGTTGTTCTGGATCGAGTGGTTGTAGGCGTCGAACGTCACGAGGTTGCCGTCGATCTTGTCCTTCGCCCCACCGGACAATTGCGTCTGGTTGTGCGACTCGAACGGCACGACGTACAGCTTGCCGTTCCGTACCGTGATCGCCCGCGACTCCTGAGCCGGGATCGTCAGCCGCTTCGTCACCTGACGGGCGGCCACGTCGATCACCGCGATCTGGTTCTCGGAGGAGAGCGCGACGTAAGCCTTGTCGTTGTTGGCGAAGGCGATTCCTACCGGCTCGTCGAACGTCGTCGCCTTCGTCTTCGGGTCGAACTCCTGCACGGTGGCGATGACGTGCAGGTGAGTCGGGCTGGCGGGGTTGGCGTCGATCACGCTGACGGAGTCGGAGACGTGGTTCGCCACCCACACCTCCTTGCCGTCCGGCCGCACCGCGACGCACACCGGATCGACACCCACCGGGATGCGGGTGACCACCTTGCGAGTCTTCGTCTCGATCACGTCCACGGTGCCGGCCGGGGTGTTCGCGACGAACACGCGGCCGCCGAGGACAGCAACGGGATTGAACTGCGGGCTTTCCATCGACGGGTGCCCGACGGCCGCCGGCGGCTTCGGGGCGTCCGCCTTGCGAGCGGGCGGCGGGTCGTCCCGGCCGAAGCCGGGTAACGATGTGGTCACGCCGACGAGCAGGGTGGCGACCAGCACGGCGAACATGGAACGGGAGAGGGTCCGAGGCATGCCGATCGTCCTCCGTGAGGGTGGAACGTGCAGTTTCGGTGCGAAGCGGGCACCGGCGGGGTGGGTCACTTCTTGGGCTGGTTGGTGACGCAGTAGAGCTTGGTGGCCGTCCGGATGAGCAGGTGGCCTTGGCTCACCGCCGGGGTGGCCAGGCAGAATTCGCCAAGGTCGTTGGTGTGGAGCAGTTCGTACTCCGCGCCCGTCTTGACGACGCGAGTCTTGCCATCTTCGCCCAGGCAAAACAGCTTGCCGTTGTACGCCCACGGTGAGGCGGTGTAACTCCCGCCGATGCGCTCTCGGCCGTACACTTCCTTGCCGGTCTTGGCCTCGTGACAGGTCAGGAATCCCTGATCGTGTAGCGTGTAGTAGTGCCCGCCGACGACGAGTGGCGACGTGTTGTACGGCCCGGCCAGCGGTTGGTACCACGCGACGAAGTCGTTCGACTTCTCGCCGTCTTTCAGCGTGATGTCGCCCTTCGCGCCGGGTTTGATGGCGTACACCGGGCGGTGTTTGTCCCCGACGTACCCGGACGTGATGTACAACAAGCCGTCGGCGGCGAACGGAGACGGGATGACGAGATTCGACATCTTCCCGTCGAACTCCCAGAGCAGGTTCCCCTTCAGGTCGTAGGCCCGGTTCTTCTTCTTCCCACAGGTGACGACCTCGGTGCGGTCGGCCGTCTTCCACACGAACGGCGTCGCCCAAGTGCTCGGCTCGTCCCGCTCGGTCCGCCACCGTTCCTTGCCGGTCTTCGCGTCCAGTGACGCCAGATAGGACTTCTCCTGGTTGTCGTAGAGCAGGAACACTTGCCCGTCGTGAACCACCGGGGAGGCCGCGGCCCCGTAGTTGAAAAAGGTCTTCTTCGCGTCGACGGTGTGCGACCAGAGTGGCTTGCCGTCCAGGGCGTAGCAGTACAGCCCGATGTCGCCGAACAGCACGTACAGCCGTTCGCCGTCGGTGGTCGGCGTCTCGGCCGCGTAGCTGCTCTTGGGGTGCCGCGGCACCGTCGGCTCGCCCTTGTGCGACTCTTCTTTCCAAAGCTGCTTACCGGTCTTCAGGTCGAAGCACTGGACGAGCCAGTGGTGAACGCCCTTGGGTGGCGTCTTCACCCCTTGGCCCTGGTACAGGCCCGGCTTCGGAGCGGCCTCGTCGCCGTCACTGATGACGGACGTGACGAACACCTTGTCCCCCCACACAACCGGGCCGGAGCACCCGCGGCCGGCGACATCGACCACCCACTTCACGTTCTCGGTCTTGCTCCACGTGTCCGGCAGTCGCGGGTCGTCAGCCGCCACCCCGTCGGCGTTCGGCCCGCGGAACCGCGGCCAGTTGTCCGGGGTCTTCTTCGCCGGGTCTGCGGCGAAAACGGGACCGGGGTGGAGTGCCGCCGCCGTCACCAAGACCGCCAGAGCGGTGTGAAAGTTGGTCATGTCCGTGCCCGATCCGGTGTTGGGGGTGTCACTGCCTGTCCGACTTCAGTTCGATGTCGCGGACCGAGAGGCCGTGGTCTTCGGTGATCGTCAGACACCAGCACTCGACGATCTCCAGGCCGACGGGCGAGGCCGGGAAGGTGCCTTCGACGGGTTTGAGTTGGTCGAACGGAACCGTCCACTCGAACGGCTCGCTGTCCGGCCCGCCGACGGCAATGCTCCGCACCGCGAAGTACTTGCCGGCGAACCCCCCTTTCGGGTGGTTCATGGTCACCCCGAAGAACACCTCGGCGGTAGACCCCAGCCGCCCGCGGACGACGAACCGTCCGGCGTCGCTGAGAACCAGCGGAGACGAATCCTCGGCGGCGACGGCGGCGGACGCCACATAGATGAGCAGCGGTTTCGGCTTGGCGCAGGTGAGCAGCAGGGATTTCGCCCGCACCCCGCTGTCGGCGGTCGTCTGCCAGTCGCCGTAGTTCACCCCGCGGGGGAACTGGCTCCGCCACACGCCGACGGGGTTGGGCCGGCGGACGGCCTTCAGTTCCGCGTGCCGGTCCACCGAGGCCACCGCCCGGTGGTCGGCCGGCACGTCGGCCACGCCCCCGTCCACGAGCCGGGTCACCCGCACCCGCCCCTCGTTCACGCTCACCACCGTGGCGGCCGAATCCGACTCCACGTTCAGTTGGGTGCCGAGCACTTCGAGATCGGCGGTCGGCGTGTGGATGAGCATCGGCCGGCCGTCGGGCTGTGAGGTCACGCTCGCCGACACCCTCCCGTAGGCCAACCGCAACTCCTTCCGCGGGCCGTTCACGACGGAAAGGTGTGACCGCCCGGCGAGCGTGACCCGCGACCCGTCGCCGTACTCCAACACCGCCCACGAATCGACCGAGAGGGATTCGAGCGTCCCCCCGCTGAAGGTCCGTCCGACGAGCGATTCGGACGTGACGTGCCCGCCCTCGCCGGTCCACTGCACCGGGCCGTTCACCTCGGCAATGCGGGCGAACGGGGTGGCTTTGGGCCAGAGGAGGACGGCCAGCCCGACGGCGAGAAACAGCCCGGCCGCGCAAGCCCCGAACCAGAACCACCACCGCAATCGGGGGGCGGGGAGTTTGGCCGTCACCTTGCCGACGAACGGGTCGGCGGTGGTTTGTGCGAGGACGGCGGCCACGAACCGCGGGCTGGCGCGGAGTTCGTCCTCCACCTGGGCGATCAGGTCGGCCGCTTCCAGTTGCTCTTGCAACCGCCGCTGCCGTTCGGGGTTCTCCCGCGCCAGAGCCGCGAGTTCGGCCGACTCGTGCGGCGTCAACTCGTCGTCGAGCAGCCGGGTCAGAAGCTGATCGAATCGGGTGTCATCCATGCGGCACCTCCGCCGCCCGGAGTTCCACACACTGGCGGAGTTGGCACCGGATCCGGACGAGCAGTTGCCGCACGGCGTCGGCGGTCATGCCGAAACGTTCGGCCACCGCCGGGGCGGGCTGCCCGTCGCGGTAGCGGGCCTCTACGACTTCGCGGTGGCGGGGGGCGAGCTTGGCCAGGCATTCCCGCACCGCGTCCACCGCCAGCGGTTCGGGCCGCTCGTTCTGTTCGGCGTGGCGGGCGAGCAGCAACTCCGCCAAGTCGGTGTGTAGGATGCGCTGGCGGCGGGCGTCTTTTCGCAGCTCGTTCCGCACGATGTTGGCGGCGATGCCCCGGAGCCACTTGCCGAAGTCGCGGGCGGAGTCGAACGACTTCCACTCGCGGTACGCGGTGAGGAACGCCTCCTGCGCGATGTCGTCCACCCAGTCGGGATCGACGGCCAGCGACCGCACGAACGCCCGCAACTGGACGTGCTGTTCGGCCACGAGCAGTTCGAAGTCGGCCCGCACGGGAGTAGCCCACTGTGCCATCGGCGATCTCCTCCGTGCCAGATGTTGTCCTCATCCGGCCGGAGTGTGACACCGGCCGTTGCACTAATTGTGACGGAGGGCTTCGATCGGGTCGAGCCGAGAGGCGCGGCGGGCCGGATACCAGCCGAACACCACCCCGACGCCGACGGCCACCCCCAGCGAGAGGAAGATCGAAAAGACGTCCACCTGGGCGGGGAGTGGCTTCGGGGCGAACAAGCTCCACACCAGCGGGATGCCGAACACCATCGCCATCCCGGTGCCGAGGCCGAGCAGCCCGCCGATGCTGGTTTGCACCACGGCTTCGATGATGAACTGCATGGTGATGTCCCCGCGTTGCGCACCCAACGCGCGGCGGATGCCGATCTCGCGGGTCCGCTCGGTGACGGTGGCCAGCATGATGTTCATGATGCCGATGCCGCCCACCAGCAGCGAGATGGAGGCGATCAGCATGAGCAACATGTTGTACCGATCACGGGCGTCCTCCGCCTGTTTCAGCCGGTCGAGCGGCACCGACACCCGCCAGTCCTTCCGCGGGTGGGTGCGCTTCAGCAGTCTGGTCACCGCCGCACCGGTGTCCTTCACCTGACTGGTGTCACCGACGGTCAGCGTGATCTGGTGCAACTCGACGTTCTCCATCAGCACGTTCGACCCCTGACGGAACAGCAGCCGCTCGCCGAACCGCACCCGGCAGGTGCGGATCGGCATGTAGATGTCGTTGTCGAAGCTCTCCTCGGACTCACCCGCCCCGTGCGACATGCGGTCTTTCAACACCCCCACGATGAGGTACTGCGCCTTGTTCATGGCGACGGTCTGGCCGACGGCCTCCTCGAAGGGGAAGAGTTCCTTGGCGAGGCCGGAGCCGAGGACGACCACGTTCCGCAGGCGTTGCGCGTCCCCTTCGTCGATGTCGTCCTCGCCGTCCCGCAGGAACCGCCCGGCCGCCAGTTCGAGCCGGTTGACCTTCGAGTACGCCTCGGTGGTGGCAACCACCCGCGCGTCGGCCTTCCGCGCGACGTGCCGCACCTCACACGGGAAGATCCGCATCGGCACCCGCCCGACCACCGAGTCCATCTGGAAGCGGTCGAAGTCCTCCCAGGTCAGCCCGTAGATCACCTCCCACGACGGCTTGGCGCTCGGCTGGGCGTCCACCGGCTTCATGCTGGTGACGATCACGTTGTTCGTCCCCTGGCGGCGGATGTCCTCGAGCGCGTCCTCCATGCTCCCCCGGCCGAACGCCATGAGGGCGATCACCGCGGCCGTGCCGATGATGATGCCGAGGACCGACAGGACCGACCGCAGTTTGTGCAGCCACAAACTGCGGAGGGCCAGGACCAAACTGCTCAACCCTTTGGCCCAGGCGGCGGACACCCCCACCCCACCCGCTGGTGCGGAGGGGGAAGGAGAGGGGGCCTGTAAGTCCGGTTCCGGTGCGGCGGAGAGTTGAGGCGGAGGCGTGTCGTTTCGGACGTCGGACTCGATGCGACCGTCGCGGAGGCGGACCACCCGCCGCGCCCAGGCGGCGATGTCGTTCTCGTGCGTCACCATGATGATCGTCTTGCCCGCCGCGTTCAGCTTGCGGAGCAGCCGCATGATCTCGTCGCTGGTGCTCGAATCGAGGTTGCCCGTCGGCTCGTCGGCCAGGATGACCTGCGGGTCGTTGACCAGCGCGCGGGCGATGGCCACCCGCTGCTGCTGGCCGCCGGAGAGCTGCGTCGGCCGGTGGTCGAGCCGCCCTCCCAGCCCGACCAGTTCGGCCAGCGCCACGCACCGCGCCCGCGTTTCCGGGGTGAGCGGACGCCCCTGGTAGAGGAGCGGGATGCCGATGTTCTCGACGACCGTGTACTGCGGGAGCAGGTTGTACGCCTGGAAAATGAAACCGAGGTACCGGCTGCGGACCCGCGACAGTTGTCCGTCGTCGATGTGGGCCACGTCCTCGTCGCCCAGGAAATACTGTCCGCTGGTGCAGCGGTCGAGGCAGCCGAGCATGTTGAGCAGGGTCGATTTGCCCGACCCGGACGGCCCCATGAGGGCGACGAAATCCCCTTCCTCGAACTCCAGCGTGACGCCGGCCAGCGCGGGCACGACGACCTCGTCCATCTGGTACTGCTTCACCAGATCCACGACCCGAGCGACGGCGGACATCGGCGGTGCCCTCGTAACCTTCCACGGGTGAATTACTTCTTCGGAGTCCCGCCGTCGCCAGCCGTCTCGCCTTTGCCGTCGTCCTTCTTCGGCCCGGCCTTCTCCGGCTTCTTTTCCCCGTTCGCCTCCAACAGCGGGTCGGGGTTGAGGACGACCTTGTCCCCCTCCTAGAGGCCGGATCGGACTTCCACCAGTCGCTGGTTGCTCATCCCCAACTCGATGTCCCGCAGGTGCGGTTGCCCGTCCGCTCCGACAACGAAGCACTGCGGCTTGGCCCCCAGACTGACGGTGCCGATGACCGCCTGCACGGGCACCACCAGCACCTCGGCGTCGCTCTCCTCGGCGTAGATCGTCACCTCCGCGCTCATCCCCGGCTTGAGGCCCTCCACCCGCTCGTCGATCGTGACGACGGTCTTGTACAGTTTGACGTCCGCTGCGAACCAGTCTTGTTGGCCGGCGACGGAATCGACGGCCTTCACGCGACCCTTGAACACCTTTTGCGGGACGGCGTCGATGCGGATTTCGGCGGGCTGCCAGGCGCTGCTGTCGCCCGTGCCCTTCTGGTTGCGGAGTGCCGAAACCATCGCCTCGTGGACACGGACGTTCACGATCATCTGGGACAGGTCGGGGATCTGCATCAACTTCTGGCCCTCGCGTACCGGCTCCCCTTGGGCGATGACCCCCTGTTGCGAGCCGCCGCCGCCGCGGGCTTGATCGGAGACGTAGTAGACGACCAACCCGTCCTGGGGGGCCAGCACGACGCACCGGGCGATCTGGTCCTCGACCTCCTGCTGTCGGGCCTGCTCCTGCTTGTAGATGGACTCTTTCGCCAGCCGGTCGGCGTCGGCCTGGGCCAGTTTCGCCCGGGACTGGCTCTTCACCCGGTCCACCGCCCGCATGGCCTCGGCCAGCTTGGCCTTCAGGTCCTGCACCGTCCGGCCGCGTGTGAAGTCGGTCAGGATCGTCTTCTCCGTCTGCAACTTCTTCAGGGCGATCTGGGCGGCAGCCAACTTCGACTCGTCGGCCTCGGATTGTTGCCTGCTGGTGTACCCGAGTTTCGAAGACCGTGCCGACCACGCCGCCCGGTCCTGCCAGGCCGTCACGTCCGACTTCGCCACCTGAATCCGCCCTTCGACGTCTTCCAGGTTCTGCTGATACTCACCACTCTCGTACCTCTTCAGGTCGATGCGAGCCAGGTCGAGGACGTTCTTAGCCGCCTCCAGGTCGCTCTCGTTCTGGCTCTCCTGGATGCGGTACTGTTCGTCCGCCGTGATGTAGTTGGCCTTCGCCTGGTCCACCTTGATTTTCTGGTCCTTGAGCTGCTCGACGAACCCGGACGAATCGAGGTCGATGAGCTTTTCGCCTTTGACGACCTGGGTGCCCGGATCGATGACCCACTTGATGGTGGTCGCAACGGTGCTGCCGCGTGTGCCGGAGCGAACCGTGCAGACGATGTCGCCGTTCCTGGCCGATTCGAGCGTGCCGCGCTCGATGATCGTCACCTTCAGCTTCTCCCGTGGCACTGTCCACGTCATGCCGGTGTAGGGTGCCCGCCCGAACAGCCTGTCGCCGAAAAACCGCCAGGTCAGGAAGGCCAGAAGGAGGCACACGCACACACCCGCGACCACCCACACCACGCGGCGGGGGGAACGCGCGGGGGGCTTGGAATCGCGTGGCGGAACAGCATCCCGAATATGCCGAACGGTGTCGTCTGCCACGAGAGCCGGCGGCGACGCCGAACCGTGGTGGAGTTGGCCGTTCTGCGCGCCGACATCGAGTTGGGGTGCCGGGGAGGCGGATGGCGTTGGGGGGTGCATCAAACCGGACTCCTCGGAGCACGACCACTCTGAAGCTTCAGGAGAGTGTTGTCGGCTGGACCAACGGGTGTGACAGGGATCTTTCCCGAAACTTCACGGGCACCAAGACTCAAGCTGCGATTCCGGAGGTGGGATGTTCGTACCGTCTGGCCGGGAGAACGCCCGCGGGGATGGCGTTCTCCCGGCAGTTGTTGCAAGGGGGGGGCGTGCGACGCACACCGCCCCCACGGTTCAGTCTTATTTCTGCGTAAGATTTCGTCCGCCGGTCCGCTGAGGATGTTACCTCTGCCGGAGGACTGCCGTGCCCGACTCTTCGCCCGACCTGCTCCGCTTCGAACCCGCCCTGCTGCTCTGGGCCAACAGCCAGATGCCGGGCTGGTTGCGTGGCAAACTCGACCCGACCGACCTCGTTCAACAGACGCTCCTCGAAGCGATGGCCGCCGACCGACTGGCCGGTCGCCCCGACCACGAGGTGCTGGCCTACCTGCGACGGGCGCTCACACACAACCTGATCGACGCCACCCGCAAGCACGCCCCCGCGAGGGGTGACTTGGCCGCGGTCGGCGAATCGAGCCTGCGGCTGGCCGACTGGCTGGCGGCCGAGCAGACGTCGCCGAGCGAGCGGGCCGACCGGAACGAGCGGTTCGAACGGCTGGCGGCGGCGCTGGCCGAGTTGCCCGAATCGCAGCGGGTGGCCGTCGAACTCCGCTACCTGCACGGGCTGAAAGTGACCGACATCGCGAGCCGGCTCGGGAAGACGGAAGGGGCGGTGTCGCTCCTCCTGCACCGGGCCGTGACCGCCCTGCGCCTGGAACTGACCGAACCCGCCATCTGACCCTCGGATCGCCCCATGTCCATCCCGCCCGATCCAGACATTACCGTCGCGGCCGCCCTGCAAGAGGGGCTGGAGCTCGCGCTGAAGGCCGACGAAGACGGGGGGGGCGACTGGAAGGCGGTCCTCGACTGGCTGGTCCGGAACCCGTCGCATGCCGGCGAACTGTTGAGCTTCCTGGCCGCCCAGAAGGGGATTCGCCCGTTCATCGCCCCGTTACGGGTGACGGCGACCCCGACGGCGGTCGGCAAGTACGAACTACGGGAGGTGCTGGGCAAGGGGGCGATGGGCGTGGTGTACCGCGCGTTCGACCCGGACGTGAAGCGGGAGGTGGCGGTCAAGCTGCTGCACCCCGGCGGCGAGCTGTCGGCCGACGACCGGGCACGCTTCCGCTTCGAGGCGGAGGCGGTCGGCGGGCTGAATCACCCGAACGTGGTGCCGGTGCTCGAGTCGGACGAGTCGGACGGGGTGCCGTACCTGGTCATGCCGCTGCTCACCGGCGGCAGCCTGAGTGAGTGGCTGAAAGGGCTGGGGCCGGACCGCATGTTGAAGCCGAAGCAGGCCGCCGAGATCGCCCGCGACATCGCCCTCGGCATCCACCACGCCCACCAACAAGGGCTGATCCACCGCGACCTGAAGCCGGCCAACATCCTCCGCGACGACGCCGGGGGCGTGCGGGTGGCCGACTTCGGACTGGCCCGCATGACCGACGCGACGGCCACCAAGATGGCCGGCACCCCGGCGTACATGGCCCCCGAGCAGGTGGGCGGCGGCAAGCGGCTGACGACGGCGGTCGACGTCCACGCCGTCGGTGCCATCCTGTTCGAGTTGCTCGCCGGCGGCCCGCCGTTCGGCGGGGATGTCGCGTCGGTGCTGCGGAAAGTGGCCGACGAGCCGGCCCCGGCCGTGCGGACCTATCGCCCGGACGTGCCCCGCGACCTGGAGGCAGTCGTGACGAAGTGCCTGGAAAAGAAGCCGGAGGACCGCTACCCGTCCGCCGTGGCGCTCGCCGACGACCTGGACAACTTCATCCACGGCCGGCCGGTGACGGCGGCCCCGCCGAGTGTGTTGACCGACATCGGTCGCGCGCTCAATTTCTCCCTACCCCCACAGCCGCTGTACTCCTGGCGGACGTTTCTCTTCGGCGGCATCTCGGCCGGCGTTTGCTTCGGCGCGCTCCAAGCGGCCGTCATGCTGAACGCCCCTCGGTGGGTCGAGTGGGTGTGCCTGGCGTACTACCTGATCTCGTGGGCCGGAATGCTCTGGTGGGCCAACGTGATCCGGCGGGCTCGGATGCGACCGATGGAGCGAGAGTACACGGCGTGTCATGTGGGCATGATGCTCGGAGCTACGGCCCTGGCCGCTATCTCCATGTGGCTCCACGACGGGGACTTCAAGCCGGCGTTGCCGGCGTTCCTGGTTGTTGTCGGCTTGGGCACCTTCGCCGGAGGTAACTTGTTCTCGGGGAAACTCTACCGGGAAGGGGTGGTGTTCATGCTGGTGGGGGTACTCATGGTGTTCCTGCCCAGCCGGTACTGGCCGGGTATCTACGGCCTGATTATGGCCGCGATGATGCTGTGGTACGTCGTCGTGCTCTACCGCCACGGGCGTGACGAGCACCCGTCGGAGTCCTGACCTTCACCCGAACTTGAACCCAACTGCCCCCGGCGGTCGCAGGCCGTCTGCGTCCGCGGTACGCCCCGAGGTGCCCTATGAGCGTCGCCGACGCGATGTGCTGTGAACAGGTCATCACCGTGACCGTCTGCCTGATGGCCGTCGCCCTGGCCGTGGCGGTGGCGGTGTCGCTCGCCACGCCCGATTCGCCCCGCCACTGAAGTTCCCCCCGTTCCTAACCCCCTGAAATGCGGTCGCAGACCGTTTGCGTCCGCCGTCCGCGCACGCCCGTGCGCCGAGGTTCCCATGTCCATCGACAACCGACTCACCGACACCGGCGTCGCGAACGCCCCCACCGACCCGACCGTGGTGGCGTGCTACAGCGTGTTCGACCACTTCTTCCCCGCCCTCGGGTTCACCGACCTGACCGACGGCCTGTACGAGGGCGACCCGGACCGGAGTTTCGAACAGGCCCAGGCGCGTCAGGCCGAATCGCTGCTCGACCGGGCAGAGGTTGACTCGGATCGGCGGTTGCTCGACATCGGCTGCGGGTACGGGCGAATCCTGACGGCGGCCCAGGCTCGCCGGGCGAAGGGGTGGGGGATCACCGTGTCGCCCGAGCAGGTGAAGCGGAACACCGCCGCCGGGCTGAACGTGCGGCTTCAGAACTACAAGCACCTTGGGAGAGAGTGGGACGGGCAGTTCGACGCGGTCATCGCCAACGGTTCGCTCGAACACTTCGCTCAACCCGAAGACGCCGCGGCCGGCAGAGACGACGCCATCTACCGCCACCTGTTCGAGTCCGTTCACCGCCTGCTCGACCCGACCACGAGCGGGGCGAAGTTCGTCACCACTGCCATTCACTTCCACGACCGGCCAGACCCGAACGACCTACAGAAGCGGCCGTCGGCGTTCCCGTGGGGTTCGCCTGCGTTCCACTGGGCACGGATCAACCACTCGTTCGGCGGGTGGTATCCGTCGGCCGGTCAACTCGAACGGTGTGCGGACGGGTACTTCCGGCTGGTTCACGAGGAGGACGGCACCGAGGACTATCGCCGCACGTCGGAGGAGTGGCTGACCGGGGTGCGTCGGAAGCTGATGTCGCCGGCGGCGGTGCGGGTGGGGTGGGCGGCGGTCCCGTCGTTCATGCGGCGGCCGGTTCACACGGCGCGGATGCTGCGGTGCATGCTCGGGAGCGAGTCGTGGAACTGGCAGTTCCGCGGCGACCCGGCCCCGACGCAGCTCCTCCGCCACACGTGGGAGCGGGTGGGGTGACGAGGTGGGAACAGCTACGGTACAATCCCGGCAGGAGGTGCCGCCATGCCGATTCACGACTGGACCCGCGCTCAAGCCGGGTTGTTCCACGAGTTCCATCAAAGTTGGACGGTGCGTATCAAGGACGCCCTCAACGGCGGTGGGATGCCGAAGGGGTACTACGCGCTCGTCGAGCAGAAGGTGGACGGCCCCGAGCCGGCTCGGTCTTATTTCTTCTTCAGTTCGAGCTGCTTCTTGTACTGCTCGCGGTCGGCGGCCTCGCCCTTCCCGCTGACCGGAATGCCGGTCTCGTAGAAGATCCCTTCCTTCAGCCCGAGTGTCGCCAGCGTCCGGCGGTTCTTCTCGGTTCGGACGTGGTCCTTCAGCGTCTCCCGCATGGCGTCCGCCAACTGTTTGCCCACGTCGTCGCCGGGAACTTCCTTCACCACCTTCGCGCCGGCACCGAAGATGTCCGGTTCGAGGAGCAGCACCCCTTCTTTGATCGTCAGCTTGTCCACTTTAGGGATGTCCTTCGTCGCGGCCGCCGTCGCGTAGGTGAGACGCCCCGAGAACTCCTTGTCCCACGCCAGTTCGGCGACTTTCGCTTCCAGTTCCTCCCGCCGCTTGGCGGAATCCGCGAGGACGACCACCAGCGGTTGCAGGTCGCCGGCGGCGACCGCGAGGCCGACCTTCGCGTTCAGCGTCACCGGCAACGCGGGAGTGCCCTCGTCCTTCTTCGGCGGGTACTTCTGAGCCAACTCGTCCATCCCTTTCGCCATGTCCGCGGCGTCCGTGTACAGGTCCCGTGGGCCGCGCCCCGGACCGCGGCCGCGGAGCGCCCGTTCGCCGTCCGGGGTGAGCATGGCGAACGCCGTGTTCGCCGGCTCCCCGTTCACGAGCTTGCTCACGAACTTCTTCTCGGACTCGTCCTAGTAGGAGGTGAGGCGGATGCAGACGAACTTCTTGGCGGCGGCGATCACTTCCGGTTGGGACAGCAAACTCCTGTCCATGGTGACCTTGCCCGGTCACCACATGCCGGACACGCCGGCGCAGTGTGGTGCTGCGCTCACGAACAGGATCGGTTTGCCCGTCCGCTTCGCCTCGGCCAGCCCCCGGTCCAGGGTGGCGTAGTACTGGATGATGGCGTCGGACTTCGGCGACTCTTTTTCGGGAGTCTGGGCCGAGGCTCCCCCAATCGCAAGAAGACCGACGGCCACGGCGGCCAGAGTACGGTAGGCGAGTCGTCGCATGAGTCTTTCCATTGCAGAGGTTGAACGGAGAGGCTGAGTTGGAACCCGGCAGGGTGGCTCAGGCTTCGTAACCCGTCACGCCCGCGAACCGCCGCGCAATCAGTCCGCTCCGACCCCGTCGCGTCGCCGCGCGGTACAACAACTGCGCGCTCGGTTCCGGCCGACTCACCAACTCCCCCTGGAAGTCCCCCGTGTTCACACGCCCGGCCCTCGCCCTGTTCGCGCTCGTCGCCGTGATCGGATCGGCCCCCGCCGACGACCCCGGCTGGAAGCACACCGGGTCGGTGTACGTCCTCACCACTCCCGACGGGGCGAACCTGCCGGCGTCGGCGGTGGTCGAAGACTTCCCCCTGCTGGTGCGGCTGCACAAGGACTTCTTCGACTTCGGGCAAGCCCAGGCGAAGGGCGAAGACTTGCGGTTCTCCGCCGCCGACGGCAAACCACTGGCGTATCAGATCGACGAGTGGGACGCGAAGGCGGGCACCGCGAGTGTGTGGGTTCGCGTCCCGAAGATCACCGGCAACGCTCGCCAGGAGATCAAGCTGTACTGGGGGAAGGCGGACGCGAAGGGTGAGTCGGACGGGAAGGCGGTGTTCGGCCAGTCGAACGGCTTCCTCAGCGTCTGGCACATGAACCAGACGGTGACGGACGAGGTGGGCACGGTCGCGTCGAAGGACACCGGCACGAAGGCCGCCACGGGGATGGTCGGCCCGGCCCGCTACTTCCCCGGCCAGAAAGGTGTTTCGGGCGGAAACAAGATCGAGGTCTACCCGGTCGGGGCGGCGTCGCACACCACCGAGGCGTGGTTCCGGGCCGAGAAGCCGAACGGCAACGTCCTCGCCTGGGGGAACGAGCACGGCCAAGGCAAGGTGGTGATGCACTACCGCAGCCCGCCGCACGTGAAGATGGAGTGCTACTTCTCCGGTGCGGACGTGACCGGCAAGCAGAGCATCCCACTCGGCGAGTGGGCGCACGTCGTCCACACCTACGAGAAGGGGGAGTCGCGGCTGTACGTGAACGGGGTGCTCGACAGCGTGTCGAAGACGCCCAACGCCCCACTCGCCATCAAGAGCCCGGCCCACCTGTTCATCGGCGGGTGGTACGACAACTACAACTTCGTCGGCGACGTGGACGAGGTGCGGGTGTCGAGCGTGGTCCGCTCGCCCGACTGGGTGCGGTTGCAGTACGAGAACCAGAAGCCG
>JANNQE010000635.1:0-4194 GCA_031441625.1 Planctomycetia bacterium | reverse complement strand
CCGACTGCTGGACGGCCCTGAAAGCGAAAGTGTAGGGTGGGGTCCAGCGACGGCTTCCGTCGCGCCGACCCACGGTGAGTGACCCGCGTGGGTCGGCGCGAGCGGAACGCTCGCTGGACCCACCCTACCCTACCCATTCTGAAAGCCAAAATGTGACCGCAGACCCGCCCTGGGGCGCAAGCCCCGGCCAACGAGACACCAAGTCATGCAACCACAGAAAACGCCCCTGCCGGGGATCAAGCACGTCGTGGCGGTGGCCAGCGGCAAGGGCGGGGTGGGCAAGTCCACCGTGGCCGCCAACTTGGCCCTCGCCCTGCACATGCACGGCCAGCGGGTCGGGCTGATGGACGCCGACATCTACGGGCCGAGCGTGCCGCACATGTTCGGCCTGGGCGTGGTCGATCAGACCCGCACGCCCCTGCCGCTCGAGAAGTTCGGCATCAAGCTGATGAGCATGGGCTTCTTCGTGGACGCAAACCAGCCGGTCATCTGGCGTGGGCCGAAGGTGGCACAAGCGGTCAGCTCGCTCCTGTTTCAACCGCCGTGGGGCGAACTCGACTTCCTCGTCATCGACCTGCCGCCCGGCACCGGCGACGCCCAACTGACGCTCAGCCAGAGTGCCCCGCTCACGGGGGCGTTGATCGTCACGCAGCCGGCCGAGGTGAGCCTGATCGACGCCCGCAAAGGGGTGCGGATGTTCGAGGAGGTAAAGGTGCCCATCCTCGGCATCATCGAGAACATGAGCTATCTGCTGCTGCCCGACGGCAGCAAGATGCACCCGCTGGGTCAGGGCGGCGGGGCAAAGCTCGCGGCCGAAATCGGCGTGCCGTTCTTGGGCGAACTGCCCATCGATGCGGCGGTGAGCCAGTGCGGGGACGGCGGCGAGCCGATCGTGCGGAAGCTGCCGAACCACCCCGTGTCGCACGCTTACCTGAAGCTGGCCCAGACCGTGGTGAACGAACTGCTGGCCAAGCCGAGCGGGGCGTTGCCAGAAGTGGAGTTGTAGGATTGGTCCCCCTCTCCCCCTGGGGAGAGGGGTGAGGGGGACGGTTGCCCCCAATCCCCCTCACCCCTAACCCCTCTCCCCCTGGGGAGAGGGGAACCATGTCATGAAACCGACACTCCTCTTCATCGATCCCGGCCCACGTGCAGCGAAGGCGGTCGAGCAGTTCGGCCACGTGGCCGGGCTGTTCGTCGCCAGCTTCAACCCCGTGGCCAAGTCGCCGGACGCGGTCACTGACACCGAGGTGTCAGCGGCGGCCCGGGTGGTCGTGTGGGACGAGTCGTTGAAGGCCCGATTCCCGAATGCCGAAGTGTGGCCCGAAGGCAACCCGGCCCCGAAGCTCGCGCAGATGCTGGCTGAACTGATGGGTGGGGGGAAAGCCTACCTGCCGCCCCCGCCGGGACCGCCACCCAAGCCGAAGTCGCTCGGCACGGTGAGGCTCGGCCGCGAGACGGCCGGCCGCAAAGGCAAGGGCGTGACGGTGGTGTGGGAGTTGACCAACCTGCACGAGGACGCGATGAAGGAGCTGTGTACTCGGCTCAAGAACCGCTGCGGCAGCGGTGGCACGGTGAAGGACGGCCGCATCGAGATTCAGGGCGACCACCGCGACACGATCCAGACCGAGTTGGAGAAGATCGGGTACAAGGTGAAGCGGTCGGGCGGTTAGCCGCGAGGCAACGCCGAGCGCGCTCCACTCACTTCTTCTCTTCGAACACCTTGTGCCCGACCGTCTTGCTGGTGCCGCGGTTCACGATCTCCACATACCTGCCGGACGACTCTTTGCCGAACACCTGGAGAGTATCGTCGTCGAGCACGTCGAGCCTCACTTCGTTGCGGTACTTCGAGTGGGCGATCGGTCCCAGGCCCTTCAGGTCGGTCTTCCAGAGTTGTTTCTTCGCGTTCAGGTCGAACGCCACCACCGCGCAGCCGGACGAGTAGGGACTGAAGTCGGTGGAGTACAGGACGCCGTCCCGCTGTGCGAACGCCAACATCACGTGAGTCTCCCACTTCAGCAACTCTTCCTTCTTGGCGTTGGCGATGCGGACCGTCATGCCGATGCCGCCCGCTTCGAACGCCACCAGTTCTGCTCGGAACCCCTTGAACTCGTCCTGCAACTGGTCCTGGATCGCCTTCCTCTCCGCGAACTTCCACTCCGTCTCGTCCGCGACCTTCTGGTAATCCTTCGCCGGCTTCTTCGGCACCGGGGCGGCGACGGCGGTGGCGACGACGAGCAGTGCGACGAAAACGGAGCGGATCACAGCAGGCCTCCAGGGGCAGCTCGAATCATACCACTGCCGTCGCCCGCGAGAGCGAGTCGTTACATCCTCACTTCAACCCGGCCGCTTCGGCCCGCAGGTTCTGTGTCGTTTGCAGCACCTTCTGCATCGTCTCCTTGTCCGGGGTGCCGTTCACCTTCAACCGCAGCCGGCCCTGGGCGTCGATCACCACCAGGTTCGGTTCGCCGTCGGTCAGGCCGAACTTGTCCTTCATGGTGCTGCCGAAGTCGAGCCACACGGGCACGTCGGCGGCGTCTTTCTTCAGTCCGCCGCGGATCAGCCCCTGGATCGGCCCCGGCACCTTCCCGCAGCACGCCACCGGCACCACCGCCACGTCCGGCGACGGCTTCCCTTTCTCCACCCCGTCGAGCGCCACCACCGGCGCAGTGCGGGCCTCTTTCGCACTCTTCCCTTCGGCCGACGGGTGGAACATCACGTGAAGTTTGCTGCCCAAATCGCGGCTGGCGTCGAGCCCCTTGCGGTCGCCGTACACCAGTATCAGCACCTTGCCCTTGTGGTCGGCCACGCTGTTCTTCGCCTCGAATTGGTCTTCCAGCGCCAAGTCGCTCACCTTCGGCGGGTCGGCGGCGAACCCGTTGGCGGAGAGGAGCAGCACACACGTCAGGGTGAGAACTCGGGTCATGCCAGTCCGCGCCGGCGGCGCGCCTCGGAGGAAACCAGTTTTGCGACGGCGACCGCCAGGAACACGGCGGTGAACGCGGCCACCACCGACACGCTCGGCAGCGACCCGAACAGGTCTCGCCCCTGCCACGTCACGCCGTCGAGTCCGCGCATGGCCCACGTGGTGGGCAGGCTGAGCGACACGTCCCGCGCCCACCCCGGCAGCACGAACGACGGCAGCCACAGCCCGCCCAACATGCTCACGCCCAGGATGACCAGGATGCACACGCTTCGGGCGCGGGCCTCGGTGCCGCCGACGGCGGCCACCAGCAACCCGGTGGCGGCGGCCATCGCACTCGCGGAGAGGGCGAGCAGGAGGAAGCCGATCACGCTGCCGGAGATTCGCACGCCGAACACGAAGTGCCCGAAGGCGAACGTGGTGAGCACCATGCAGAAGGCGATGACGGCGGTGGAGAGGGCCTTGCCGAGCAGCACGCACCAGAGCGGCACCGGGGCGGCCCGCAGGCGGCTCCAGACGCTCCGCTGACGATCCCGGAGTAGTAGCAGCCCGCTCTCCATGCCCCAGAAGAGGAGGTATTGCAGGGTCATGCCGTTGAAGCTGTGCGAGTACGAGTTGAACCCGGCGTGGTCGCTCGCCTCGGTCGTCTGCACGTCGAACGGCATGGCGAGCGCGGACTCGCCGACCACCGGGCCGAGCCGTTCTTTGGCCAGCTTCCGCATGACGGCTTCGCTCACCAGTCCCTCGGCCCACTGCGCTTCACTAGCGCACAAGGGGTTGTGCAGCACTTGCACCTTCGGGCGTTCGCCGTCGGAACCGAACTTCCACGCGGCCAGTTTCTCGAAGTCGACGGGGAACACGACCGCGACACCGGGGCGGCGGTCGGCGAGGCGTTGCGCGATGTCGTCCCGCGACACGATCTCCGCTTCCACCCGCGGGCTGGCGATCAGGTCTTCGGCAATCGCTCTCGTGAACGGCCCGTCGCCCTCGACGGCGACGACGAGCGGCAGCTTCACGCCGCCGGGCTTGTCGGCGGGGCGGGCGAAGATGAGGCCGAACGTGGACGCCAACACGACGGGCACGACGAACCCGAGGACGGCCGCCCGCTTGTCGGCCAGGAACAGGCTCCAGTCCTTCACCGCCAGCGTGAAAATCAGGCTCAGTCGCTGTCGCATGGGGGTGCGCCCGTGTGTCCGGTCGGGTGGGTCGCTCTCGCCGTGAGCTACATCGACCGGCCACCCGATTCGGCGGTCCAGTAGGGTGGGTCGCTCTCG
>JANNQE010000634.1:0-4113 GCA_031441625.1 Planctomycetia bacterium | reverse complement strand
CACAATCCGCCCGAGTGGAACGGCATCAAGTTCTCGACGGAGGACGGCGCTCCGGCGCTGCCGTCGGTGACGGCCGCGATCGAGAGCGAGATCGCGGCGACGACCGAGGCCGACGCGGCTTCGGCTCCCGCCCGTCCTGGGGACCCTGCGCGGGCGGGAGAGACGAAGGCCGTCGATCCGAAGGAGCCCTACCTCGCGAGGCTGCGGGAGCTCGTCTCCGTCGAGACGCTCCGCAAGTCCGGCCTGAGGGTCGCGGTCGACCCACGCTTCGGCACGTCGCGCGGCTACCTCGACCGCTTCCTGGTCGAGGCCGGGGTCGACGTCGCTCCCCTGAACACGCACCGCGACCCTTACTTCGGCGGGCTCTCCCCGCAGTGCGACGCGAAGAACCTCGTCGGGCTCGGGAAGATCGTCACCGGGGAGAAGCGGCACCTGGGGCTCGCGACGGACGGCGACGCCGATCGCTTCGGCCCGCGCGCTCCCGGTAGTCACTCCTTCTTCACCCGCGGCGAGAGGGGCGGCGGGGCGGTGGACGCGCCCGGCTTCGGCTTGTCGATCAAGTCGTCGAGGCTGAGCCACACCCCGGTCGGGATGGAGTTGGCCAACCGCTCCCGCGGCTCTGGTGGCTTACGGCGGTTCTCCAGAGTCCAGAGGCGGAAGCCGAGGTCGTTGCCCTTCTCGCCCCTCGGGTTCAGCTTCACCGCCCCGTCGTCGATGCCGTCGCCGCCGACGCTGTACGCCACCGCCCCGTCGGGCAACTTCTTGTACAGGATCGGGTTGCCACTAAACGGGTCGGTCGGCACGGCGGGCAGCAGTTCCTTCGGCAGTTCGTCGAGCGTGGTCGGGTACGCGCCGGTCGTCTGCCGGTGCCGCTCGCACGCGACGGCCACCCGTGCCGCGTTCAGCGAAGCCACCGTGCGGGTGTCGGACTCGTTCATCTTGTAGACGGCCGGCATGAGCAGCCCGACCAGGATGTGCGGGGACAGCGGGCCGAAGTAGCGGCTGCGGCGGAACTGTTGCATGAGCTCGTCTTCGACCGCGCCGAGGGCCACACTGCGGGCACGGCCGGGGGGCAGCTTGGCGGCGGCGATCATGCGGTTGTACATGTCCAGCCCGACCGCCTGGTTCTCCGGGATGCGCGCCCGGATGGGTGCCGATTGCAGCCGCGAGAATGCCGACCGCGGGGTGTCGGTGATCGCCCCCGCGTCCATCGCCCCGCTGTCGATGTTCTCGCAGATGCGGTAGAACATGGCCCGCTCACCCCGCAGCGCGTGGAACAGCCGCGGCACGTCCGCCTCGGCCGCGAACGCTTTGTCCAACTCGGCCAGCTTGGCGTCGTCGCACCCGCCGGTCCAGGCCAGCGTCCGTTCGGTCGCCCCGACGGTGATGGCCACCCCCGCCATGCGGATGAGCTGCGAAATCAGCCACGGGTCGTCGCCGATGCCGCGGGCGACGGCCAGGATGGCCAGGCACGAGTCGAGGGCGGTGTCGGCGTCGCGGTCGTAGGCGAGCACCAGTGCGTCCTTGTCCAGCAGGCCCATCGCCTCCCGCAGCTTCTGGTGCTTCTCGAGCGACGTGCCGATGATGTCCGGCTCCTTGTACTCCCACGCGAACCCGCCGCCCGGCACGGTCCGAATCGCACGGGCGATCTCCAGCGACTCCTTCGCCGCCCGCAGGTGCTCGCGGGTGTCGGTCACGTCCGCCCGGTGGGGCAGGTGCGGGTTCTTCACGTCGCTCCGCCACTGGTACGACTCCGGCTTGCTGTCCCACTCGCGGTACGCCTTCGGCAGCTTCTGGTATGCCTGGTGCGCCAACTCCGCGGCGTTCTGTTCGGGCGGGGGGAGCTTGGCGTTCCGCTCGGCGGTGAGGGCGGTCGTCCGCCACGTCGGGTCGGCGGCGTCGAGTTCGGCGACGATCTGGTCCCGCTTGGGCGTGGCCTCCGCCCGCACCACGTGGAAGGTGACGAACCCGACCGACGCCACGAGCGCCACGAACATGAGCGGGGCGACCACGAACCAGCGGAAGCCGGCACTGCGGAAGGGCGAAGTCACGACGTGGCCTCGGCGGGTGTACGACGCGGCGAACCGAACAGCTTGTTCAAATCGTACCCGACTGGCACGGCGCGGGGGGCGAAATACTCGGCCAGCGTGGGCAGCACGTGGTGCGCCCAGACGGCGTGCAGTTGGTCTTCCGTCAAGCCGGGCACCATGAAGAAGCTGTGCCCGATTTGTTTGTCCGGGCCGAGGTCGCGGGCCAGCCGGCGGTTCAGGTCGTCGAACAGCTTGACGACACGCGGGGCGAAGGTGCCGTCGTCAGTTGTGGAACCGGGAACGGAGTGACCGGGTCGGTTCTGTTCACCCCGCTCACTCGCGTTCCCAGTTCTAAACCCGGTCACTCCGTTCCCGGTTCCATGTTCGAGCCACCCGGCCAGCACGGCCGCGTCCGCCGTCATCTCCACGAAGCTGAACCGCCGCCGCAGCGCCTGATCGAGCGCCACCGTGCTGCGGTCGGAGCTGTTCATGGTGCCGACGAGCAGCAGGTTGCCCGGCAAGCGGAACTGTCGCTTCGAGTGCGGCAGCGTCAACTCCTGGTCGCGGTACTCGAGCAGGAAGAGCAGTTCGCCGAAGATGCGGGGCAGGTTGCCGCGGTTGATCTCGTCCACCAGCAGCACGAACGGCAGCGCCGGGTTCGCCTCCGCTTCGGCCGCGAACTCGCTCAGCACGCCTGGCTCCACGGGGTAGCTGATGTGCGTGCCGCCGTTCGCCTCCACGCTCCGCGGGCGGATGCCCTCGACGAACTCCTCGTAGCTGTACCCCGGATGAAACTGAACCAGCCGCACCCCGCCGGGGCGGTCGTCGGTCAGCAGGCGGGCGAGGCTGCGGGCGACGTGCGTCTTGCCGGTGCCGGGCACGCCGTGCAGGATCAGTTGCTTTTTCAGCGTGAGCAAATCGAGCGTTCGTGACAGCCAGGTGTCACTGAGGAACGTGGCACGGCGGAAGGCGTCGCGGTCGAACGGCGGGGCGGTCGGCACCTGACCCCCGCGGCGGGCGAGGCTGGCCCGCGGGTCGTCGTCGAGGGCGACCGCCAGCAGGGGCAACAGCCGGTCGAACGCGATCAGGATTTCGCCGACCAGATCATCGGACCGCAACAGCGGGTGATCGGGCGGCAGAGTCCGCTCGGCGAACAGCTCCTTCTCCACCGCCCAGGCCCGCAGGTCGGCCGCACACTTCACCCGGTGAGCGGCCGTCGCCCCGCGGAAGGTGAAGGCGTCCAGCCCGCCGGTGCGGATCGCGGTGAACAGCAGATCGCCCTGCTCCTGCACGGCCTTGCGGAACCGCCGCCCGGACTCGCGGGCACTCCTTCCCAAATGAAAACCGAATGACACCCCGCTGTCAGTGACCCGCACGAAGAACTGCGCGTCGTGCCGCTTGCCGCCGCTGCTCCGCCGGTAGAACGTCACCCACACGTCGGGCGTGTACGGCCCGCTGCGGCCGTAGTCGTTCTTCGCGATGCTGGTGAGCGCCTTGCCCGGCCGCGGGTCGGTCTCCATCTCCCACCCGTGTTCGCGGTGCAGCACGGGCGTGATGTACCGCTCGGCGAGGGCGGCGCACAGTTCCACCAGCGGCTCGCGGACGACGAACTGGTACCGCTCGCGGTGGGCGTCCATCCACGCCTTCGCGTTGTGCTCGGTCAGTTCGCCGAGGAAGTGGAACGTGTCGGCGGCGAACCCGTGGAAGGTGGGGCGGGTGGCGGCGGCTTGCCCCTCGCTCGCGCTTCGGGCGAACAGGTCTTCCACTTCGAGCGGGTGGACGGCGAACCGCTGTCGCAGCACGGCGGCCACGTCGGCGAGTAGCGCGTGTTGAACCTCGTGCGGAAGCGTGGCGGAGAAGGCGTCGTCCAGTTCAGCGAGGTCGGCAGCAAGTGAAGAAAGGCACCCCACCCCCGCCGCCCTCGCTCCGCTCGGTGCGTCGTCCCCTCCCCAGCGGGGAGGGGTGGGGGTGATGTCACTTTCACACCCCCCCCCGCCCCCCCCCCCCCTCCCCGCGGGGGTGGGGCCGACGCACCGAGCGGTGCGTGGGCGGGGGGGGTGGGGGGCCTTTCTTCACTTGCTGC
>JANNQE010000633.1:0-3461 GCA_031441625.1 Planctomycetia bacterium | reverse complement strand
CTACGGCGGATTCAGACGTCGACACTGTTCGGCCCCGACCTCGGCCCGCCGTATGAGTCGGCCCGCACGCACTGGAATGTTGCGGAGGAGCAGCCGCTCGACTGGGTGACGGGCGTGATCGGCGCTTCGGCCGACGCCGTTCGAACCGTGCTGCGACCCGGCGGCCGGGCGTTCGTGCTCATTGTGAACACACCAACGGAGTGCGTCATCGGCGGCGTGCGGGCCGACGTGGAGGCGGCGGTGCGGGCGGTGGGCAAGGCGTTCGTGCCGCTGAGTGGCGTCACGCTCGCCCACTGCGAGGCCGGCCGGCCGGTGGCGACCCCGTACCGCGAGTTACACACGCTGCCCGTGACCGCCGTGCCGGGCCTGACGGTGTACAGCGGTGCCCGCGGCGAGCCGTACCCGCTCACGAGTGCGAACGCGGCCGACAGCATCACCGCCGGGCTGCTGGACGTGATCGACTTCCCGCGGGTGGTCGAGGCGGCGTACCGCGACGGCGTGCGGGCGTTCATCGAGATCGGGCCGGGGAACAGTTGCACGCGGATGATCGGGGCCATCCTGGGCGACCGCCCGCACCTCGCCCGCGCCGCGTGTGCCGCCCGCACCGACGAACTGAGTCAGGTACTGCGAGTGCTGGCCGCCTGCCACGCCGAACGGTTCTCGGTCGATCTGGCGAAGCTGTACCCGCCGCCGGACGAGCGGGCGAGTGACAGCCGATTGTCAGTGACGATCCCGGTCGGCTTGCCCGCGGGGGCGAAGGCGGACACAGTGTTCGCCCCGCGCCCGCCGCAAGCCGAGGTGCCCACCCCGCCGCCGGCCGGGACGGTATTCGCTGACACCCCGGTGTCAGTGAGCGACACGGGCTTCGGCCCGTTCGTGGCGGCGACCAGCCGGGTTGCCACGCTGACGGCCGAGGCGCACCACGCATTCTTGCGATTCCAACAGAACGGAGTGCCCATCGTGGCCGAGACGGTGAACGTGCAGAGCGAACTGATTCGCAGGCTGCTGGGGGATGAGGACGATTCGGTCCCCCGCGCGCTCACTTTCGAGCAGTGTACCGCGTTCGCCGTGGGCAAGATCGGTGACGTGCTCGGGCCGTTGTTCGCGGAGATCGACGCGCACCCCACCCGCGTGCGGCTGCCCGAAGGCCCACTCATGCTGGTGGACCGCGTACTCTCCATTGAAGGTGAACCGAAGTCGATGACGGCCGGGCGGGTCGTCACCGATCACACCGTTCACGCGAACCGCTGGTATCTGGACAACGGCCGCTGCCCGACGAGCGTGACCGTGGAGTCGGGGCAAGCCGACCTGTTCCTCGCCGGCTTCCTCGGCATCGACTTCGAGACGAAGGGCAAGGCGGTGTATCGCCTGCTCGATGCGGTCGTCACCTTCCACCGCGGGCTGCCGCAGGTCGGCGAACGCATCGAGTACGACATCCACATCGACGAGTTCTTCAAGCCGGGCGACTCGTGGCTGTTCCGCTTCCGCTTCGAGGGGACGGTGAACGGCGAACCGCTGCTGAGCATGAAGAGCGGCGTGGCCGGGTTCTTCACGGCGGCGGCGCTGGCGGCGGGGCAGGGCATCGTTCACACCAAACTCGACAAGCAGCCGATGCCGGGGAGAAGGCCCGACGACTGGCGGCCGCTCGCCCCGTTCGATTCGTCGTGCAGCCTGGATGCGGAACAGGTGGGCGCACTGCACCGCGGCGACCTGGCCGCCGCGTTCGGCCCGGCGTTCAGTGACACCGGGCTGTCACAGCCGATGAAACTGCCGAGCGGAATGCTGAAGCTCGTGGACCGCGTGCCACTGCTCGACCCGGCCGGCGGGCGGTTCGGCCTGGGGTTCGTGCGGGCCGAGTACGACATCAATCCGAAGGAGTGGTTCATCGAGTGCCACTTCGTGGACGACAAGGTGATGCCCGGCACGCTCATGTACGAGTGCTGTTTGCACACCCTCCGCACGCTGCTCATGCGGATGGGGTGGGTGGGCGAAGAAGGGGCGGTGACGTGCGAGCCGGTGCCCGGCGTGCAGAGCCGGCTGAAGTGCCGCGGGCAGGTGCTCGACACCACGAAGCTGGTGACCTACGAGGTGAGCATCAAGGAACTCGGGTATGGGCCGGAGCCGTATTGCGTGGCGGATGCACTCATGTACGCCGACGGCCGGCCGGTGGTGGAGATTACGAACCTGAGCCTGCGGATGAGCGGGCTGACGCGGGCGGGGGTGGAGGCCCGTTGGTCCCCCTCTCCCCCAAGGGCGAGGGGAACGACGATACGACTCCGCCTCCATCCGCGCCTTCTCGAACGGCAACCCGTCGGACGCCTTCGGCGAGCCGTATCGCATCTTCGATCACGACCGCGTCATCGCCCGGCTGCCCGGCCCGCCGTACCAGTTCCTCGACCGCGTGGTGGCGGTGACGGGCGAACCGTTCGAGTTGAAGGAAGGGGCCAGTTGCACCGCCGAGTACGCCGTGCCGCCGGGCGAGTGGTACTTCGACGCCAACCGCTGCCCGCGGATGCCGTTCAGCATCCTGCTGGAAATCGCCTTGCAGCCGTGCGGGTGGCTGGCCGCGTACTGCGGTTCGGCGCTCACCAGTGACACCGACTTGTCATTCCGGAATCTCGGCGGGAAGGGTACGCAACTCGAACCCGTCGGGCCGACGGCCGGCACGCTCACCACCACCGTGACCATGACGAAGGTGGCGAAGTCGGCCGGCATGATCATTCAGCACTACGACATGAAGGTGTCGGCCGGCGGGCGGACCGTGTACGAGGGCACGACGTACTTCGGCTTCTTCGCCAAGGACGCCCTCCGCAATCAGGTGGGCATGCCGCAAGCCAAGGTGCCGTACCTGGACGACGACCAGAAGGCGTTCGCCGACAAGGGCGAGTTGCCGCACGACCCGCCCTTCCCCGCCCCCATGCTGCGGATGGTGGACGTGATCGACGGCTACCTGCCCCGCGGCGGGAAGAAGGGGCTGGGCCTGATCCAGGGTCGCATCGCCGTCGATCCGGGCTTCTGGTTTTTCAAAGCACACTTCTACCAGGATCCGGTGTGGCCCGGCTCGCTCGGGTTGGAGTCGTTCATTCAGTTGTTGAAGTACGTGGCGTGGAAGCGGTGGAAGGGCGAGCCGCGTGGCGGGTGGCAGACCGTGGCCGTCGGCCAGCCGCACGCCTGGACGTACCGCGGGCAGGTAGTGCCGACCGACCACGCCGTCACGGTGGTGCTCGAAGTGACGGCGGTTGATGACACGAACCGCCGCCTGACCGCCGACGGCTACGTGACCGTGGACGGCCGTGTCATCTACCAGATGCAGGATTTCACTCTAGAGTGAGTGTTCTGGTCCTGCTTGGGTAGGTGCCCCCATCCGGGCGGCACCCGTTGGCCACAGCACTGCCCCCCCGCAGGCGGCACCAAAATACGAACCCAGTGCGATTCGCTAAAACCCCGGTTTACAGGAAAAC
>JANNQE010000632.1:0-3753 GCA_031441625.1 Planctomycetia bacterium | reverse complement strand
GCCTGGGTGCCGAAACACCCAGGCGGCTCACGCCGCCGGTTCACCAACCCTGAGTCGCCCTACTTCTTCGCGGCGGCTTCGGCCTTCGCCTTCCGCTTGGCGGCCCGCTTGCTGACCCCACCCTCGGCGGCCTGCTGCTCTTTCGCGGCGGCGGCCTTCACGGCGGCCGTTTCGGTCGCCGCCTTCAGGTTGGCCGCCTCCAGCAACTTCTGCCGCTTGGCGTCTTGGCGGATGCGGACGGCCTTGCCCACGCGGTCGCGGATGTAGTACAGCTTGGCCCGCCGCACGTGGCCGGCCTTCTTGATCTCGATCTTGGCGATCCGCGGGGAGTGGATGAGGAAGATCCGCTCGACCCCTTCGCCCTGCACGATCTTGCGGATGACCATCATCTCCTTCACGCCCGCCCCGTTCCGAGCGATCACGTCGCCCTCGAACGTCTGGATCCGCTCCTTCTGGCCGTCGAGCAACTTCTGGTGGACGATGATCGTGTCGCCCACCTGGAATTCCGGCACGTCGGCCTTCTTGTGCCTGTCTTCGACGGCCGGGAGGATTTTGCTTTGCATGGTTGTGCTTAGTTTGGTGCCGCCTGCCGGGCGGCACGGGTACGGTGTGCCGCCCGGCAGGCGGCACCTACTTCTGACTCCGCTTGTCCGACTGTTCCTGTCGCCACCTGGCGATCGTCTGGTGGTTGCCGCCGAGCAGCACGTCCGGCACGCCCAGGCCGCGGTACTCACGCGGGCGGGTGTACTGCGGGTACTCCAGCCGGCCCGGTTCGCTGTGGCTCTCGTCGGCCGCCGACTCCTGGTCGCCCAGCACGCCGGGGATCAGGCGAATCACCGTGTCAATCACCGTCATGGCGGGCACTTCGCCGCCGTTGCACACGAAGTCACCGACGGAGATTTCCAGCGGGTTCAGCACCTGCCGGATGCGGTCGTCGAACCCCTCGTACCGCCCGCACAGGAGAATCATCCGCGGGCGTTCGGCCAACTCCGCCACGACGCTTTGCGTCAGCCGCTTGCCCGCGGGCGTCAGCATCACCACCGCGCCCGGCGTGTCGTCCTTCGCCTGCACCGCCTCGACGCAGTCGATGACCGGCTGCGGCGTGAGCACCATGCCGGGTCCGCCGCCGAACGGCCGGTCGTCCACCCGGTGGTGCTTGTCCTGGGTCCAGTCGCGGAAGTCCCACAGGTGAACTTGCACCAGCCCGGCCTGAATCGCCAGCTTGAGCAGGCTCTGCGACACGTACCCGCTGAACATCTCCGGGAAGAGCGTCAGCACGTCGAACCGGACGGTGCGGCGGGTCGGCGTGTCCATCGCGGGTTACTTCACGGCCTCGGCCGGCTTCGCCGCGGCCTTCTCGGCCTCCAGCTTCTCGAACTTGGTCAGGTAGTTCTTGAACACGGCGGCGCAGTGTTCGGACGGCTTCGCGCCGACGCTCAGCCAGTATTTGACGCGGGACGCGACGAGCGACACCACCTTGTCCTGGTCCGGCTGGTGCGGATCGTAGGTGCCCAGCTCCTCGATCGCCTTGCCGTCGCGGGGCTGGCGGTGGTCGATGGCGACGATGCGATAGTAGTGCCGGTGGGTCCGGCCCATCTGCTTCATTCGAATGCGCACGGCCACGTTCCGTTTCCTCCGCCCATCCCGAATTTAGGAAGTCAGAATCTTAGCGGGCCGGCACGCGGTCGGCTACTGGACTTGTGTGGAATTGCAGATGAGAGCGGCCACAAGTGAAGCCGACAGGAGCTTCGCTGCCTATTACAACGCGACTGGCATACCGGCGGTAGCCATGTCCGACCGACCCCACGAGACCTGCACCTCGTTTCCGCCCGACTCGCTCTACGATCTCCACCCGTTCCCCGACGAGTGGCGGACGGAAGCGGTGTTGGGATTGGCGTTCGGCATCCGGGCCGACGAAGCGTTCGACCGGATGCCAATCCTGGCCGACGCGCTGGAGGAGGCGGGGTGTGACGATCGGCTGTTGTTGGACCACTGCCGCTACTGCGAGCGGCACACCCCGGACTGCTGGGCGTTGGAGTGCGTGATCTCGAACCATCAGGAGTTCTGGACTGACGCCGTGTGGACGGCGAAGGGGCAACCGCTCCCCACGCCGGCTGAACTGGAGACCGAAGCGGCAGCGGACACGCGGCAGGCGAAGCGGGACCGCCTCGCGGTCCGGGCGATGTGGGTGTGCGCGGCCATCGTGATGCTCATCGTCCTGCGGGTGATTCTGATGTGCGTGTTCCACTGGTGACGGCCGCCGACTTCGTCAACAGTGTCGCCGTTACGGGTACAGGCCGCGCATGGCCTTCTCGCGGGCCACCTTCTCCACGCCGATGACGAGTGCCGCCGTTCGCATCGGCACCTTCCGCTCGGCCGCCTTCGCCTTCACCCGCTGGTACGCCCGCGCCATCTGCTTCCGCAGTTCCGAGTTCACCCGGTCCTCGTCCCACATGAACTGCGCCAGGTCTTGCACCCACTCGAAGTACGAGACCGTCACCCCGCCGGCGTTCCCCAGTACGTCGGGGATGACGAAGATGCCCCGCTCGTTCAGCACCGCGTCGGCCTTCATGGTGGTCGGGCCGTTCGCCCCCTCGGCGATGATGCGGCAGTGCAGCTTCTTCGCCACCTCCTCGGTGATCACCCGCTCCATCGCGGCGGGGATGAGTAGGTCGCACTTGAGGGCCAGCAGGTCGTCGGTCGGGATCGTCTCCGCGCCGGGGAAGCCGTCCACCGTCTTCAGCGGGTTGTCGCGGTTGTCGTACACGTACCGGTTCAACGCCGGGATGTCGATGCCCCGCGGGTTGTGGACGGCCGCGTAGCGGTCGCCCACGCCCACCACCTTCACCCCCCGCTTGTGCAACTCGTCGCACGTCACGCTGCCCACGTTCCCGTACCCCTGCACCACGGCCGTCGCCCCGGCGAGCGGCAGCTTGTGATCCTCCGCCGCCATCTCGATGCAGTACACCAGACCTCGGCCGGTCGCCTCGCGGCGGCCGACGCACCCGCCCAGTTCCACCGGCTTGCCGGTCACGATCTCCGGGCAGGCGTACCCCACCTTCATGCTGTAGGTGTCGTAGATCCAGGCCATGGTCTGCTCGTCGGTGCCCATGTCCGGGGCCATCACGTCGATCCGCGGGCCGATGATGCTGAGCACCTCTTCGGTGAAGCGGCGGGTCAGCCGCTGCTTCTCGCCGACGGAAATGGTGGCCGTGTCCACGGCGATGCCGCCCTTCGCCCCGCTGAACGGCAGGCCCATGATGCCCACCTTCCAGCTCATCCACATGGCCAGCGCCGCCACCTCGCCCAGGTCCACGTTCTTGGCGTACCGCAGCCCGCCCTTGCTCGCCCCGCTGGTGAGCGAGTGCTGCACCCGGTAGCCGGTGAACATGCGGGTGCTGTCGTCGTCCATCCGCACCGGCACGCTGACGATCATGCTCCGCTTGGGCACCTCCAGGCGGGTGATGATGCCGGGGTCGATGCCGTCGATGTACTTGGCGGCGTCCCGCAACTGGTTGCGGGCCATGCGGTACACGACCGACTGCTCGAACGGGTCGGAGGGGTGTTCCGAGGGGTTGACCGACATGACGACACCTCTGGGAGAGCGAGGAGGGAGAGGCAGGGAATTATAGGATACCCCCGCCTGTTCGCCGCGAGCTGTTGGCCTCTCGGATCAACGGCATCTACTACATCAATGCCAACCTGCCGGCCGCGCAGACGGCATACGTCGGCGCCGACACCCGGCCGCGCTGG
>JANNQE010000631.1:0-9666 GCA_031441625.1 Planctomycetia bacterium | reverse complement strand
CGCCCCAACTGCCGCCCTGGGTCCACCCGCCGTCGGTGCCCTGCGTGCGGATGTAGTTGTTGAACGCCATCTTCTTGTAGTCGCTCCACCGCATGGCGTCGGCCTTGGCCTCCTTGTCGATCAACTCGACGTAGCGGTCGTCGCCGAGCACGTACATCACCTGCCCGAAGTACAGGTTGCTGTACTCGTCGTGTCCGTTGCTGCCGAAGTTGCGGTACACGCTGTCCTTGCAGAACTTCACCCACAGGCCGAAGTACTTGTCCTTGTACATGCCCGTGCTGCACGCGATGGCACACGCGGCGGCGGTGATGGCCGGGCACTCCCCGCCGTTCAGGTTGTTCCCGCCGCCGTAGTTGTAAACGAGACCGCCGCGGGCGGTGGTACACATCTTCAGGTACTTGATGGCGTTGTCGATCGTCTCCTTGGGCACCGGGATGCCGGCGTTCCGGCACGCGCGGAGGGCTTGCAGTTGGGTGACGGTCGTGCTCCCCTCGTCGAACTGGTTGCCGTCGGCCGCCGACACGTACCCCCACCCGCCGTGCTTGGTGACCGCCTTGCAACTGAAGTCGACCGCCTTCTTCAGCAGCGCCTCCAGTTTCTTGCGGGTGGTCGGGTCGTCCTCCTCGCCGTACACGCACGCCAGGAAGAGCATCCCGAACCCGTGCCCGTAGGTGTACCGCGAACCCTCGCTCGGGTTCGACGGGGTGCCCAGCAGCCCGTTCTGCTGGCTCCGCGTCAGGTACCACTTGACCGCCTTCTCGATGCTCTCCGCGTACTTCCCCTCCCGGCACGTGCTCCCTTCCAGCAGCATGGCCAACCCGGCCATGCCCGTCATCGTCGTCGGGTACATGCCCCCCTGGCTCGACCAACTGCCGTCCGAACTCTGGTTCTTCCGCAGGTACTCCAGGCCACCGGCGACGGCCTTGTCCACCGCCTTCTGGTCCACCACCGCCTTCTTGTCTTGTGCGGCGGCGGGGGCGGTGAGGCAGACGACCGCCGCGAGGGCGGCGAGCGGGGCGAACAGTCGGGTCACAAGTCGCATCGGAATCACTCCCGTAGAACGCGAATCGGGTCGTTCGGGAACGCCGGACAGGGTGTCGGAGAGAACGCCGTGGTGGCGCGGCATTACACTTTGTTACAAGGGTGACGAGCCAGCGGGCAATTGCTGACAGCGAGTGGGCAAAATTTGCCGCCTGGGGGAGGGGTTGTGCGGGCGGCAGACGGTGAGTTGGAACCGGGAACGCAGTGAACGGGGGTGGGGAAACCCACCCGGTCACTGCGTTCCCGGTTCCAGGAATTCCATCACTTCGGGGCGGTGGCCGCCAGCGGGGTGATGACGACCCGCTGCTGGTTGTTGGCGTTGCCGAACTCCCACGCGCCGGTCTTCTCGTCCTGGTGCAGGCCCATCAGCCAGTTGCCGTTGTACTGCAAGTCTTTCATCTCCCGCACCGCGCCGTTCGCCTTGTCGATGGCGGCGATCTTGTGAACCGGCTGGCCGTTGTTCACCTTGCCGCCGGGGGCGTTCGGGTCCTGGTAGTACATGGGGTTGGCCACCAGCAGGCAGGGCAGGTCGTCGAACCGCTCGACGATCAGCCGCTGGTTCTGGAACTCGGTCTCCATGTACCACAGCCGCTTGCCGCTGCCGCGGTCGAAGGCGTAGGCGACGCCGTTCACCCCCCGCACGCGGGTGAGCGACGGCTGCCCCATCTGCTCCGGCTGCTGCACGCCCAGGTTGGTCGCCCGGTTGAGGAACACGTAGAAGCGGTCGGCGTCGGCCATCAGCAGCGGTTTGACGACGCTGAACTTGCCCTTGTCCTTCACGTGCTCGTCCACCTTCTTGGCGTCGGCGGACACCTGGTGCAAGGGGGTGCCGGTGCGGGAGGACAGGATGTCGATCTTGCCGTCGGCCGTCACCATGCCGGTGACCTCCGGGTCGATGGACTCGAGGGCGGCGGAGTCGGCCGGGTACTCCTTGCTCCACACGTCCTTCCCCTCCAGGCAGTCGTACAGGCGGAGCACCTTGGGCTTGTCCTTGCCGGCGGACTCGACCACCAGGATGGTGCGGCCGATGATGTGCAGGCGGGTGAACTCCTTCCGGCTCATGACCATGTCGCCGAAGTCGGGCACCTTGGGCAGTTGCACGCCGTCCACCGCGCGGAAGACGCGGGTGGTGGACGAGTTGGCGGTCGGCTCGACCAGGAACACGTGGCGGGCGTCGCCGAAGATCATCGACTTCATGGCCACCCCGGCCCGCTGCCACAGGACGCTGCCGGTGCGGGGGTCGCGGGTGGACATGCCGTCTTTGGTCAGCACGGTGGCGTAGTTCGGCTGGAGGACCATCGACCGGCCGAGCTTGAACGACCAGTCCTGCGTCTGCTGGCCGGTCTGGTTGTTGTACATGATGGGGGTGACGGTCATGTCGCCGGTGGACGGGTCGGACTCCTGCTGCCAGTTGTTGATGGCCCCCTGGGCGGACACCCCGGTGGTGCCGTGCAGGTTCACCTTCCACAGCGGCTTCTTGTTGCCGGTGGACAGGTCGAAGCACTGCACCCAGGTGCCGGTCGGTCCGAACGTGTGCAGGAGGAGCATGTGCCCGCTCACCTGGGCCAACTTCTGGTTGGGCAGGCCGCCGTTCGGGTTCGCGGAGCCGGTGTTGTAGTTGTAGAACTGCACCGGCACGCCTTCGGTCTTCAGCTTCTCCTTGTTCGTCACCCGGTCGGTGACGACCACGCTGGCCGTCCCCTGGCCTTGCACGTCGAAGTCGAGCGTCACCCGGTTCCGCTTGTAGAACGACATGGCCCCGCCGTCCGTCACCAGCCCGACGCTGGACATCGGCTGGCGGGTGTAGTTGGTCGCCTGGGCGGCGTCCACCTTGTACCGGCCGACGGCCGGCGGGCGGTCGGCCTCGAGCGACGGCAGGTAGCGCTTGTCGGCGATCAGCTCGCCCAGCAGGTCGGCCCCGGTCTTCCCCTCCCGCACGGCACTGGTGGGGAACCGCTCGGCGATGCGGCGGTACAGGCCGAGGGCGTCGTCCGTCAGCCCGCGGTCAGTGAGCACTCGGGCGAGGGCGTCGGTCGCCCTGGCGGCCGTCGGCGCGTCGCGGTCGTCGTCCGACTGGGCGACCAGGTTCAGGAGCAGGTCCTGGGCCTCGCGGCGGTTGGCGTCGTCGTTGGTGGCGGTCAGTTTGTCGGCCAGCAGGAACTGGGCGTCGCGGCCGTTCTGGAAGTACGGGCCGAACGCCTTCACGAACGCCCGCAGGCGGGGCAGGTCGTTCGCCCCCTTCACCTCGTCCCACTCCTTGGACACCTTGTCTTCGAGTGGCTTGCGGGCGGCCGGGTCTTTGGCCTTCCGCATCATGGCGTCGATCCGCCCGGCCGCCCACACCTCGGGCAGGGCCAGGGTGTTCGTGTCCTCGGGCACGGGCAGCATCTTGTTCCGCTCGCCCAGCCCGGCGTACGAGCGGTAGGCGTCGAAGGCGTCGGTCAGCCGCCCCTGCTTCTCGCGGCCGTCGGCCACCAGGTTGTAGTACAGGCCGCGGCGGCGGATCTGCTCCTCCAGTTGGCGGGGGTAGTTGACCGGGTCGTCCTTGTCGAGCGGGAACTCGCACAGCCCCTTGTACTCGACCAGGATGTCTTCCACCTTGGCGAAGTCCGCCTCGGTGCGGATGCGGGCGGTGTACGCGTCGTACAGCTTGTTCTTCAGCTTGCGGACGGTCGGCTCGTCCGGCTTGTTCGCCTCCGACTTCTTGAACAGGGCGATGGCCTCGTCCAGCTTGCCGGCCTCGAGCTTCAGCTCGCCGTTCCAGAGCAGGCCGACCGGGTCGTTCGGATTCCGCTCCAGGGCGACCTGCGCCTCCCGCTGCTTCACCTCGTTCAGTTGGAACCACATGACCTCGGTGGCGCTCTGGCTGAACATCAGGCCGTCGTGGAACACCAGGTTGCCGAGCGTCTGCCGCGGGTCGCCGGCGGTCGGGCCGGCGGAGTCTTTGCGGCGGTACGGGGTGGTGCTGGCCGTCTTGCCGTCGGTCGTGTTGATGCCCATCACCACCGGCGTCTTGTCGTCCGGCTTGTCCGGGTCGCCGATGACCGGCAGGTAGAACATGCCGTCCTTGCCCACCACCCCGTGGCCGACGGGGGTGGCGATCCGGGCGTCGTTCTCCCAGGCGGGGACGGACTTCTCGCGGTCCGGGCTGCCTTCGACTTTGTCGCCCACGATCTTGTACGCCCGCACGCCGGTGCGGCCGACCACCAGCACCTTGTCGCCGGCTACCCCGCCGACGTACAGGTCGTCGGCCTTCCGCGTCTCCTCCCACTTCAGCTTGCCGGTGCGGAGGTCGAGGCACTGGAGTTTGCTGCCGTCGTAGGCGGTGAACAGCACCCGCCCGCCGGCGATCATGGGGGCGGACGCCCGCCACCGCTGGTCCTTCAGCCCGCCGGCCGCGCCCATGCCGGGGTTGAACCGGCCGGGCTGCGGGTTGGCCGGGGCGTCGAGGGAGGCGTAGGTGTGCGCCCACAGCAGGCTGCGGGCGTTCAGGTCCACGGCCACGACCGCGCCGGAGTTGGTCGGGCAGACCATGACGCCGTCGGCGGTGGCCAGGAAGCACCCCTGGAAGCGGCGGCCGGGGTCCTGTTTGATGGGCGTGTTGGCGCGGCCCAGGTTCTGCACCCACACCAGTTCGGGCTGGCGGGTGGCCGGGCTCACCTGCCGGCCGGGTTTGGCGTTCGCCTTCACCACCGCCGACTCTTTACTCGGGTCGAAGCAGGCCAGCTTGAGCGCGCCGTCCCGCTCGAGCAGCGCGTACAGCTTGCCGTTCACGGTGACGGGCGGCCCGAGGAAGTAGGACCCCTCGCCGAGCTGCGAGGCGGAGGCGATCTTGTCCTCGTCGTCCCGCACGCTGCCGGCGGCCAACTCGCCCAGTCGCCAGGCCAGGTTGCCGGTCTCCAGGTCCACCGCCACCAGGCGGTTGTACTCCACCTTCCCGCCCTGCGCCTGCTGCATGGCACCGGGGTTGAAGCCCATGTTCGGGTCGAACTGGTTGACCGGCGGCGGGATGTTGAAGTCGTCCACGAAGTACACCCGCTTGCCGTCGTGGCTGAGGGTGCCGGCGAGCGGGTTCTCGAACAGGACGCCGGGCAGGGTGTTCACCCACGTCTGGTTCCACTGCTCCTGGTTGGTCTTGTCCTGCGTCAGCAGGGTGGCCTCGTCGCCCCCGCTGGGTGCCCCGCGGAACAGGTGCGCGGACCCCCACTTGGCGTCCGTGTACCAGGCCAGTTCGCCGACCGCCCGCACCCGCCCGGTCGAGTCCTTGCAGTCCTTCGAGTAGAAGGCGTACACCCCGTCGTACCCGCGGAAAATGATCATGTTCGGGGCGGTGACGGGGAAGAACGACGGGACGAGCGGCGTCTTCTTGCCCTTGTACGCCACGTTCGCGTAGGCGGCGTCGATGATCTTCCGCACCTCGGCGTTCGCCTTGTCCTGCTCCTCCAGCCCGAGGGTGTACAGGACGGGCAGTTGGAACTCGTACTGCAGGAAGGGCACGCCGGCCACGGCCGTGGCCGTGCGGGTGTTGTTCCCCCCGCGGCCGGACACGAAGGCGTCGTCCACCGACCCGCCGAACAGGGCCGCCACCGGGCGATCCAGCTCGCCCTTCAGTTGCTCCACCGAGTACACCTTCTTGCCGACCTGCAACCCCTCCCGCGGGAACTTCTTCTCGAACTTGTCCCACACGCCGGCCACCTCTTCCGTCTGCTTGCCGTCGCTCGCCCGGCGGAGGGCGACGGCGGCGCGGAACAGGGCGCGGGGGTCGAGGATGGCGTCGGCGTCCGGGCGGGCGAGCAGGCGGCGGTAGCTGTACGCCGCCTCCGGGTAGTTGCCGGATTCCAGGGAGATGGCGGCCAGCAGGCGGGCGGCCTCGGCCCCGGCCTTCGTGTGATAGTACCGCTGGGCGATCTCCGCCAGCAGCGGGCGGTCGTACCCCTGATCCTTGGCCGCCTTCAGCAGGTTCTCGGCGTCCGGCCCGTAGAAACTCTGGTAGTACTCCAGCCCGGCCTTCGGCAGGCCGCCGATGATGCGGTTCGTCTCCTCCTTCACGCTCCGCCGCTCGCCCTTGTCCGACCCGTCGGTGTACAGGTAGAAGTAGTCGCTCTTGGCATCCAGGATGATCTGCGCCACCCGGAACAGGTTCTTGTAGTTCTTCTCGGGCAGCGAGGGGTCGGCGTACTCGAGCAGCCCGCGGAACAGCTCGTTGGTCTGTTTGTTCTCCGGGAAGGAGATCTTCTCCAACTTCTCCTCGTCCGGCTTCTTCGGGTCTTTTTTGGGCGGGAGCGGGTCGACGGGCACCGGCTGGGCGGCGGTCGGCCGCGGCTGGAGCAACAGGCCGGAGCCAAGACCCGTGGCGATCAGGGCGAAGGCGAACAGGCGGAATCGGGTCGAGCGCATTAGGGTGTCTCTTCCGTGTCCGGAGCGCGACAGGTGAACGGTGGAAGTTAGATTGTGACCGCGGCGCATTTTGTCCACAAGGACAAATCGCCCCGCACGGTACAAACTGCCGCCGCCCGCCCCGCGGTCGGGTGCTGTTGTTATGACGGGGAACCGGGCGGACGGCTAACCCGATTGTGTAACGAGGTGCCGGGAAGGGCGGTCATTTCGTCCAGTCTTCCACTTTCAGGCCGGGCACCTGGCCGAAGTCGGACAGGTTGCGACTCACGACCGTCAGGCCCCGCGACCGGGCGATGGCGGCGATGCGGAGGTCGAGAGTGCCGATGCCGAGCCTCAACGCTTTGAGCTGATCGAACTCGGCCAGGGCGGGAGGGTCGAACGGGACGAGCGGGTGACCCCGAAAGAAATCGATCACCTGATACAAGAGTTCGTACCCGCGGAGCAGTTGGGTCGGCGTCTTCGCCTGGTTGATGAGGTTCAGGCACCCTCGCGCCTGCTCCTGAACGCTCACCACACTCACCCCGACATCCTCGTCGGGGTGACGGGCCATGTTCGCCAGCACGACCGGGAACTCCGCCCCCTGCCGCTCCAGAATGCTGACGTGGTCGGTGTCGAGGAGGTGTGTCATCGGGGGCACCAGTCCTCGTCCGCCTCCGGGATCGGGTCGCCGGGGTTCCAGTTTGGCGGCGGATCCTTCCCGGTCAGACGGTAATACCGCCCGTACGCTTCCATCTCGCGGTGCGCGGCCTCCAACTCGGGAGTCATCGGCGGGCGGGCACCGTCTCGCCACTTCGAATTCCCTTGTCGCATCTCCGTCACCGCCTGTTCGAGCGCCGCGACCCGCTCTTCGAGTGACTGTTGACTCATGGGTTTTCACCTCCGGTACTCGGACACTCTATCATCGCCCCCGGTTCAGGCCTTCGACAGCTCGTCGTCCACCAGCTTCCGCACCACGTCGTTCGGGGCGCCCTTATTCGCCTTCATCACCGCCCCGACGATGGCCATCTTCGCCGCGTCCTTGCCCGCCCGGAAGTCGGCCACCGCCTTCGGGTTCTTGCCGATGGCTTCAACGACCGATGCCCGCAGCGCGCCTTCGTCCGCCTCTTTGATGCCCGCTTCGGTCTTCGCATCGGTCAGGCTCACGCCCTTGTCGAGCATGATCTTGAACACCGCCGTGCGGTCCATCTTCGACAAACTCGCCGTGCCCTTGAGGAAGTCGGCGAACGCCTCCGCCGGCATCGGGAACGCCTCGATCTCCTCGTTCCGCTCCGTGAGCGCCGGGTAAATCAGGTCGCTGATGCGGTTGGCCGTCGCCTTGCCGTCGCCGGTTGCCTTCGCCGCCGCCTCGAAGTACGTCACCATCGCCCGCCCCTTCGCCGTCAGCACCTCGGCGTCGTAGGGCGAGAGGCCGTACTGCGTTTCCAGCCGCTTCCGCTGGGCCTGCGGCAGCTCGCCCATCTCGGCCTTCACCTGCTCGATCTGCTCGGCCGTCACCACCACCGGCACGAGGTCCGGTTCGGGGAAGTAGCGGTAGTCGGCCGCTTCTTCCTTGCGGCGCTGCACGACAGTCTTGCCGCGGGGTTCATCCCACCCGGCGGTCGTCTTCAGCACCTTGCCGAAGCGGAAGTTGGCGGGATCTTTTTGGAACTGTTCGTACTGACTCTCCGCTTCATACACGATGGCCTTGCCCACCCCGCGGAAGCTGTTCAGGTTCTTCACTTCGGTCAGCGGGGTGGCGGCGTACCCTTTCGGCTCGTCGGCCTTCGGGATGTGGATGTTCACGTTCGCGTCGCACCGCAGGCTGCCCTCCTGCATCTCGCAATCGGAAATCTTCAACTCGCGCAGCATGAGCCGCAACTCGTCGAGGTACGCGATGGCCTCTTCGGGGCTGTTCATGTCCGGGTGCGACACGATTTCGAGCAGCGGGGTGCCGGTGCGGTTCAGGTCCACGCGGGTGTCCCCGCCGCGACCACTCTCGTCGTGGATGTTCTTGCCGGCGTCCTCTTCCAGGTGCGCGCGGATGATGCCGATCCGCTTCGCGGTATTCCCCTTCTTCGGGTCCGGATGCACGTTGATGTCGAGGAACCCGTCGTGGCTGAACGGCAGGTCGTACTGCGAGATCTGGAAGTTCTTCGGCAGGTCCGGGTAGTAGTAGTTCTTGCGGTCCCACTTGGTGAAGCCGGGGGCGTACCCCTCGTGCGTGGCGATCTGGCAGTTCAGGGCCAGGGCCGCCTTCAGCGACAGGTGGAAGGCCTGCTTGTTCATCACCGGCAGCGCGCCGGGCAGACCCAGGCAGACCGGGCACGTGGCGGTGTTCGGGGCCTGCCCGAACTTGTTCAGGCACCCGCAGAACAGCTTCGTCTGCGTCAGCAGTTGGACGTGAACTTCCAGCCCGATGACGATCTTGTACGGCAGGTCCGGCATGACGGCTCCGATCCGAAAGTAGGCCGAGAGGGTGGGTGAATTGTAGCGGGTTCGTTCCGAGACCTCACCCCCCGGCCCCCTCTCCCAAGAGGAGAGGGGGTGTTCAGCCTGTTCAGGTGAACGAGCGTCCGCAAACGGGTCGGAATGGTATCCGCTTGAACACCCCCTCTCCTCTTGGAAGAGGGGGCCGGGGGGTGAGGTTGTGTAAACTACCCCCATGCCGACCATCTACATCGACGCCGACGCCTGCCCGGTGAAGCCCGAGACGTACCGCGTGGCCGTGCGACACGCCGTGCCGGTCGTCGTGGTGGCGAACAACACCATGATGATCCCCGACCACCCGCTCATCTCGAGCGTGGCCGTGACCGGGTTCGGGGCGGCCGACGACTGGATCGCCGGGCAGTGCAAGCCGGGCGACATCTGCATCACGTCCGACATCCCGCTCGCCGCGCGGGTGGTGGCCGCCGGCGGCATCGCGATTGACCCGAAAGGGCGGGTGCTGGACGACGCCACGATTGGCGAAGCACTCGGGATGCGCGACCTGATGGAAGGGCTGCGCGAAGCCGGCACCGCGACCGGCGGGCCGAGCGGGATGACGCCGAAGGACCGCTCGCGGTTCCTGAGCGAACTCGACCGACTGGTGGTGCTGGTGAAGCGGAGAAGTGGGTCCTGATGTTCGGGAGGAATTCCCGGCACCGCACCGCAGCCGCGGAGCGGCGACCGATGTTAGCCAGGGGTGGAGTCGGCGAGCGGAGCGAACGACGGAACCCCTGGACCCGTGAGCGGACTGGGACAAGCCCCGGA
>JANNQE010000630.1:0-3683 GCA_031441625.1 Planctomycetia bacterium | reverse complement strand
CGGCTCACTCCGAGAGCGGTATCACAACCCGCTTTCGGCGAGAGGGGGCCACCCTAACCGGCATCCCGGTGCCGAAACATCACGTCACTGCGGATGACGTACTTCCCGCCGTCGAGTACCATCGCTCCGGTGTGCAGCACGTCGTGTCTGAACACCAGCGCGGTGCCGGCGGTCGGGAACACGCGGAGCAGTTCACCCCCTTCCACCTTGCCGAGTCGCCGCAGGTTGAACACCGTCTCCCCGCCGAGGAAGCCGTCGTTCAGGTACATCATGAAGGTCAGCTTGCTGCTCACGCCGTTCTCGCGGGAGAACGCCCCGTCGAAGTGCCAGTCGAATTTCTGCCCCTTCGTGTAGCGGTAGTAGCGGAACCGCTCGTTCAAGCCGACCGGGGTCCAGACCAGGAAGTTCGGCGGGAGGAACGGCTCGGCACGGGCGAACAGCACCATCGCCAGGGTCGGGTCGTCGATCATCACGCGGTCGTTGTTGCGAACGTCTTTCCGCAGTACCGCCCCGCGGCCGGTGCTGATCGGAGCGTCGTCGTACCCGGCCTCCTCCGACAGCCGGATGTGCTCGGCGCACTCCTCGGGAGTCAGGAACTCGTGGATGAGGAAGATGTCTTCGCCGCAGAGCAGCTCTTTCCGCATGACGACACCGCGTGGGGATGGAATGCCGGAAGGAGTCTGAACGGCGTTTTCGGGTTCGGTCGCACGGTGCGTTCGATGCATCGCTCGAGTTCGCCATTCGCGCCAAGGCCCGCAGTTAACCGAAATCATGCATCTCTCCACGTGTCAAACAGAATCTCCTTCCGCAACTCTATTCCCCGCTCCTTCCTGAAAGTGCCCTGATTGTGACATTTTTGCCGGCAGTGAGGTTGACGATGCTGCAGAAATGTCCAAAATTGTCGCTCTCCCGCGTCAAGTGTTTGCCGCGGGTTATCCAGAGGTGTGCTTCACGGAGTCCTCAACACGATGTTCACCACCTCGATGACGGCGGCGATGATTGCCGGACTGTTCGCGTCCGGATCGATCATCGGCCTGCCGGAATGGACCGACAGCTACGGGAATGCGATGGCGCAGGCCGGTGAGAAGAACAAGCCGGTGGCGGTGTTCCTGGCGGTCGGCGACATGACCACCCTGCTGAACGGCAAGGCGCTCGGGTCGGACGCGATGAAGTCGCTCAAAACCGACTACATCGCCGTCCGCATCGACACGACGACGGCCGACGGGAAGAAAATGGCCGCGGCGTTCGGGATGACGCAAGGGGTCATCCTGAGCGACCGCAGCGGCAAACAAATGGCCTTGAAGCACGAGGGCACGCTGACGCCGGAGCAGGCGTCGGAGTACCTGACGAAGTACGCGACGGTGTCGACCGTCGTCACCACCGAACACCGGAGTGCCGTGGTGCCGACCCCGTACCAGTACCAACAGTCGAGTTACCAGCCGGTGCAGTACCAGCAACCCCGCCCGGTGATGAACGCCATTCAGAACGTCGGCGGAGCGATCCAGAATGTGGGGGGTGCTATTCAGAACTTCGGCGGCACGGTGTTCTCGCCGTTCGTCGGCGGCTCCTGACGGGGTCCGACCTGCCGGTAGTTACCGGCTCTGACCTCACCCGGCCCGACGGCCGCCCCCTCTGAAGCACGGGGGGCGGTCGCCGGGCCGGGTGCTTTCGTTACCACCTGATCACTTCCCCCAGATTCTCGCCGGGTTCTCCCGGTTGCCCCGGTTGGGCTGATTCCCCCGCCTGCGCCTGTTCGATGAACCCCGCACGTTCGCCATCTTGTGTCTCCGGCGGGGGGTGCGTCATGCGACGGCTGGCCGCGTGTGCCTGTGGGCTGTTCCTGGTCGGGTGTGCCAACACCCCGCCGGAGAGGTTGCCGTCGGCCGTCGAGCCGGAACTGCTGATCGCCCGTGCCGCCCCGCCCGCGGACGACACCGACCACCTGTCTCGTGCCGCGGCGTGCGTGCAACGGGGCGACGAACCGGCCGCCGTGCCACACCTGCAAGCCCATTTGAACGCCCGCCCCGATGCGGTGATGATCCGTGCGTACCTAGCGGAACTGTTGTTGCGAACGGGAAAAGCCGAAGACGCCCGCCGCGAGTTCGAGCAGTTCACCCGGCAGGCGTGCGGGATGAGCGGCGATGCCGGCAAGCACTTGGTTCACGCGCACACGCGGCTCATGGAAATCGCGGCGGAAGATGATCCGTTCGCCGAGCACTTGCACCGCGGGATTGCCCTGCTGCTGATGGTGCGGCAGTGGGCGAACGAACCGCCGGCCGACGGGGGCGAACTGGTCGAATCGACGCTGGTGAACGCCGCCCGCGAGCTGCGGCAGGCGGAGCGCAGACGGCCGACCGACCCGAGATCGAACGTGTATTTGGCCGAGGTGTACGACCGCCTGGGACAACCCGCCGCCGCCCGCACTGCCGCCCGCCGGGTGAAGGGGCCGGACGGCGTGTTGACCGAATCCGAATGGGCGACGGTGCGGCGGCTGGCGGAGTGACTTGCGTTCCGCCATCACTTCTTCAACACGCCATCAACGAAGTCGAACACCGCCTTCGTGCCGGGGTCGTCGGCCTTGCCCAGGTCGGCGTTGATCCGCCCGTGCGTGGTGTCGCGGCCGGCGTGGACCATCACCGGCACGCCCGCCTCTTTCAGCACCGTGGCGAACCGCGTCGCCTGGGCGCTCGTGTCCGGGTGTTCGGCGACGTGCAACAGCAGGAACGGCGGGATGCCCTTGTCCTTCGTCACGTGCGTGACGGCCGAGAAGTCCTTGTGCTTCTCCGGGTCGTTGCCGAACTTCTCGCGGTGGCCGAACTTGGCCTTCTGCAGCCCGTGCGCCGCCCACCTCGCCTCGGCGGTGGCGATGATGGCCGGCACGTCATAGGTGTCGCCGTCCACCGGCACGCACCCCTTGATGAAGCCGAACGTCAGCTTCTCGGCCTTCAAGTAGCGGTCGTCGGTACACACCAGTGCGGCCAACTGTGCCCCGGCCGAGTGCCCCATCACGAACACCCGCTTCGGGTCGCCGCCGAACTCGGCCGCGTGGTCGTGCGTCCACTTCAGCGCCTTCGTCACGTCGCGGATGATGTCGCCCATCTCGGCGGCCGGCAGCAGGCGGTAGTTCGGGGCGACGAACACGAACCCCTTGTCGGTACACGCCTGCGGCTTCAGTTGCACTTCTTTCTTGTCGCCCGCCTGCCACCCGCCGCCGTGAATCCAGAACACCACCGGCGCGTTCTTGGCGGCCTTCGGCGAGTACACGTCGAGCACCTGCCGCTCGTGGCCTTTGTCCACATACGGGATGTCTTTCTTCACCTCCTGGGCGAAGGCGACGGCAGACAGGGCGAGGAGCGCGGAAGTGAAGCGGAACATGGCGGAGGTCCGGGAGAGGGAAAACCGCCCGGAGTGTAATCGATGCCAGAAGGAGATCCAACCGATCTCCTCACCGTGACAGGTCGCTCGAAATGCCAGTGAAGTGAGCCGCACGTTCGCCCCGAAGGGGCCGTCGTCCGTAGCCCAGGGCCGGAAGCCCTCGGAATGCGGTGAACAATTCCTCCGCCCCGAAGGGGCCGGCGTTTGCCGCCGGGCCCTTGGGGGCGGGGTGGTTTGTGTTGATTGGGGACCCAGGGCTTCCGCCCGGGGGGACGGACGACGGCCCCCTCGGGGCGAACGTGCGGCGC
>JANNQE010000629.1:0-7123 GCA_031441625.1 Planctomycetia bacterium | reverse complement strand
GCGACGCCCCGCCGTGTTGAAGAGCGGCGGGGCGTCGCGGCCAGTGATTGGCGGCGGACAGGTTGCCGGATCGTCATCCACACCACTGCGATCCCCGCCGCTCGACCCGCCCTACAAGAATGCGGAGGTCACCTTGCCGAGCGTGAACGACTTCCTGGAAAGCGCGGGAATGATCGCCGTGTTCAACGCGATCATCTTCTTCGCCGGCCGGGCGATGTTGAAGTCGATGAAGCGGAAGGGGTATCTCCGCCGGGCGTTCCACGGCTGGTACGTGTGGGTCTGGATGATGGGCGGGGTGATGGTCGGGGGGTGCCTATGCGCGTGGGGGTTCACGCTCCCGCAGTATCGTGGTGCCCCACTGATGATGGGGTTCGTGGTGGGTTGGATCGGCGGGACCTTCCACGGGTTTTCGGAGTTGCAGAAGGTCGGGGAATCTCTTCCCGATGAGCCAAATGACGATGACGAGTAGCAGCCCCAACTACCAGTCGGTCTGAACGGGGTACTGCAGGAAGACGGCGTCGTCGGTGAGGAGGACCGCGTTTTCGGCGACGGCCTGGGCCGCGAGCAGGCGGTCGAACGGGTCGCTATGGACCGAAGGTAATCTGCCCAACGCGAGGATGTGGGCGTAGGTGACGGGGAGCAGTTGAACCCGATTCTGGCGCACCACATCGGCGATGATGGTCGCCACGTCGGCCCGCAGGACGAGCTTGCCGGTCTGGGCCTTGATGGTCATCTCCCACGGGTTGACCACGCTGACGTACACCGCCCACGCCGGGTCCGACAGATACCGGATCAGGGCCTTCGACGCCCGGCTTGCACTCGAATCGTGCCAGAGCAGCGTGTGCGTGTCGGTGATGGCGATCAAGCGAAGGCCCCCCCCCAATCCTCGCCCGGCAGCGGGTCGTTGAAGTCCGGTGCCATTTCGATCATGCCGGCGTGCAGCCCGAGCACCACGAGTCGGCAGTTCGGGATGGACGGGTCGAGCGGGGCGAAGATCAGCGGCACCCGGTGGCCGTTGCGGTGTTCGATGAGCACCTCCGTGCCGGACTGGATCAGCGCGTGCAACTCGTCGAACCGTTCCGGGCCCACTTCCTCAATGCCGACGATGAGCGACGCCATTTCACGCCCTCCGGAGCCACCCGCATTGTACCACGCCTCACGCGTACAGCTCGATGGCCTGCACGATGGCGGTCAGGTCGTTCGGCACCTGCACGGCGCGGTTGGCGAAGTTGACCCGCCGCACGCCCCGCTTGCCGAGCTTCTCCTCGAACACCTTCTGATCCGCGGTGTGGTACGCCACCGTCACGTCGGGGTCTTTCAACAGGTGCGCCGTCAGGATGCACGCCACCCGCTCGCCGGGGTCGATCACCCCCTCCCGCACCAGCTTCTGCAAGCCGGCCACGCTCACCGCACTCGCCGGCTCGCACCCCAGCCCGCCCGCCCCGATCTTCGCCTTCGCGTCCAGCATCTCGGCGTCGGTCACCTCCCGCACCACCCCGCCGCACCGCTCCATCGTCCGCAGCGCTTTGGGCAGGTTCACCGGGCGGTTGATTTCAATCGCGCTCGCCAGGGTGTCGGCCCGCTTGTCGGCGTCGTCCAGGTACTTCATGTACACGCCGATCTTGCGGTCGTCCGGCCGGCCGCCGTTCCACCGCACGCCGTTCTTCTCGTAGAGTTGGTAGAAGGTGTCGGCCCCGGCGGCGTTGATGACCGCGATTCGCGGCGGCTTCTTGATCAGCCCGAGTTCGGTCAACTCGATGAACGCCTTGCCGAACGCCGACGTGTTGCCCAGGTTGCCGCCCGGCACCACGATCCAGTCGGGCACCTCCCACCGCAGCGCTTCGAGCACCCGCAGCATGATGCTCTTCTGCCCCTCCAGCCGGAACGGGTTGATGCTGTTCACCAGGTAGATGCCGAGCTGCCGGCCCACCTCTTGCACCCGTCGAAGGGCGTCGTCGAAGTCGCCGGCGATCTGGATGGTCAGTGCCCCGTGCTCAAGCGCCTGGCTCAACTTGCCGTAGCTGATCTTCCCGCTGCCAATGAAGATGACCGCCCGCATGAGTTGGGACGCGGCACAGTAGATGGCGAGGCTCGCGGACGTGTTGCCGGTGCTCGCACACGCGGCCCGGCGTGCCCCGACCATCTGGGCGTGCGTGAACGCGGCCGTCATGCCGTTGTCTTTGAAGCTGCCGCTCGGGTTCATCCCCTCGTACTGCAAGAAGGTGGTGCCCGGTTTCATCCCGCAGTACGCGGCCACGCTGTCGGCCTTCTGGCAGAGGGTCTGTCCCTCGCCGATAGTCATGATCTTGTCGTCCGGGGCGAACGGGAACAGCTCGCGGAACCGCCACACGCCGGAGAAGTCGAGCGGGTCGGAGCGGTTCGACCACTTGCTTTCGAAGTGCTTGAGCGACTTGGGCACCGGCAGGCGGTCCCAGTCGTAGGCCACATCCAGCAGGCCGCCGCACTTGGGGCACTGGAACGACGTGTCGGCCAGATCGACGGTGGTGCCGCAGTGCGGGTGAATGCACCGCTGGAACGCGAGATCGGACACGAGCAGCACCGGGGTGAGAGCGGGACGGGTCTAACTTACAAACGCCACGGGCCGCGAGGATCGCTCCCCGTGGCCCGTGACGGCGAGCCGAGCGGCGGATGCCGCCGGGTCACCAAGTATTGCCGCGGTCAGAACCCGCCACCACCGAACCCGCCACCGCCGAAGCCCCCGAAGGGATTGATCGGCCGCAGGTTCGGCACCGGGTCGCCGGTCAGCGCCTTCCACGCCGCCTTCTGCTCGTCGGTGAGCACGGCCATCACCCGCGCGGTCGTCTTCTCGATCAACTTCGGCACCCACGCCTGCGTGCCGCCGAAGGTGCGGCTCGACCCCAGCGCGGCCGATTGCAGCCGCTGGTTGTCGGCGAGGGCCGTCGCGATCTTTGCCTTCTGCTCGTCCTTCAGGCCGAGCGCTTTGGCCACCTCGGCATTCGTCAGGTAACTCGTCCCCGTGCCCACCGCGACCAGTTGATACCGCACCTGCTCGACCCGCTTGGCCTGCTCCGGCGTCAGGACGGCGGCGAGCGCCTTCGCCAGCTTGTCGTTGGCCGCCGCCAGCTTCGCCGGCGAGATTTGCGTGAACCCGCCCCCCATGCCACCCGGCGGCCCGCCACCAATCGGCCGTTCGGCAATCGTCTCCAGTTGGTACTCGTTCGCCACGGGGACCAGCTTGGCCGCTTGCTCCGGGGTGATCTTGAACACGTCCCAACTCACGTTGAGCAGCACGGCCGCCGTCGTCGGCATGGCGGTGGGTCGCTGCCCCGGTCCGCCGGGCGGCCGGTCGCTGAAGTCGCCGTCGAACTTCTTGCCGAGCATACCCTTGATGGCGGTCTTCTGGTCGGCCGTCAGCACCTCATCCGGCTTCGCCCCGTCGTCGAGCAGCTTCTTCTTCTGCTCGGCGGTCAATTTCACCGCGTCGGCGACGCCGGGGTAGCCGACCGCGCCGACGCCGGTGTTGAAGCCGCCCGGATTGTTCTGGTTGAAGAAGAACTCGGCCCGTTGGAGCATCAGTTCGCGGAGCCGCTTCGCTTGGTCGGCCGTCAGGATGCTGTCAATCGTCTTGGCGTCGAAGGCAGCGCGTTCCGCGGCCGCCTTCGCCCGCTCTTCCGGCGTCTGGATTCTGGCATCCCCAGGGCCGATCTTCGTTCGGTACTCCGCCAGCGCGTCGGTCGCCTTCTTCACCTGCTCCGGCGACAGCTTGAGGTCGTCCCGGATCGACGGGTTTTGGGACAGTAGCGTCAACTCCCCAAGTGTCCGCTGGCCGAAGTTGGCGGTGCGGATCTGCTTGAGTTGGTCGGCGGACGGGCCGCCGAATGGGTTGTTCCGGTCCCGCGCGGTGCTGCCGGTGAACGGCTTGCCCATCATCTCGTCGAGCTTCTTCGTCTGCTCGGCCGTCAGGACCGCCGCGTAAGCCTTCTCGCGGCCGTCATTCGCGGCGGTGATGGCCTTGATGGCGTCCTCGACCGGCCGGTCGGACAGGGCCGCCTTCTCGATGGCATCGGCCTGGGCCTTGTCGGCGTCGGCGAGCGACTTGTCCTGCTCGGCGGTGAAGCCGAGTTCCTTCTTGAAAGCGATGTTCTGGAGGTGGCTGGAAAGGGGCACCGGCTCGATGGGACCGCCGAACGGGTTGCCGCCCCCACGCCCGAATCCGAAGTTCGCCGTCTGCCGCTCGATCTGCTTGAAGCGGGAGAGTTGCTCCGGCTTCAGCGTCGCGGCGATTGCCTTATCCGTCTCGGTGGCCAGTTCCCCAATCTGCTTGGCCGCGGCCTCGGGGCTGAAATCATCGCCCTGCCGCCCGCCGACCGGTGCCCGCCGCCACTTCGTCAGAAGCGGGGCCAGCGCCTTTACTTGTTCGTCCGTCATGCCGATCTCGGTGCGCACGTCCTTAGCCTCGGTCAACCCGAGCGGCCCCGGCGCGCCGCCGAATTGTCCGCCGAAGAAGCGGTTCAGCCGCGCGTCGAAGGCGGAGTTCCACGCGGTCTTCACCGGCTCGCCGAGGAGTTCCTTGGCGACCTTCGACTGCTCGGCGGTGAGGAACACGGACGTGGCGACCGGGCCGAACTGGTCGCCGCCGCCAGCGGCGACCAACTTCTTCTGCTCGTCGGACAGGTTCAGCGGGTCGGCGATGTCCGCGTACTGGCGCAGGACCGACGCCGGGGCTTTCGTCACGTCCGGCGGCGTGATGGCGGCTCCACCGAGTCTCCCGCCGGGGTTGTTCCAGGCGCTCTGGGCGGCGAGTTGCGCGGCCCGCTTGTGCTGCTCGGCGGTCAACACGTCCTTAAACAGCGCGACCGTTGCCTTCCTCCGGTCGGCCACGCTCTTGGGGTACTCGGCACGGACGGTGGTGTACTGCTCGTCCCACTGCGACTTGCGGAACGCGACGAACTTCTTCACCTGGTCCGGGGTCAGCTTCAGTTCCTTGCCGAAGTTCTCGTCCTCGACGTAGGGCAACAGCAGGGGCACCAGCGGGATCGGCGGGGGCGCGGCCGGTTGTTGGGCCGTGGCGACGGTCGCCGACAGGCCGAGGAGCAGAAGCGAGAGACGCAGACGGGGCATGGCGGACCTCCGAGGGGATGGGGCGGTCGAACGCGAGGGGACGGTCGAACGCGAGGGTGAAAGTACGGCTACGGTCGCAGGGAACAAGAGCGTAATGTCGGCGCGGCAACGAACCTGTCGGTTTTCCGCCGAAATTGGCTCCGCACGCCCGTAAGGTTCGCTCACCCGCTCGTGCGAGTTCCGTGTCGAGCGAGCAAGGCCGGAACGAACAGGGCCGCGAGGGGAGACCCTCGCGGCCTGGTTGGAAGTGTTCTGCTCGTTCCGCGAGCGGTTCGAATCCCGCTCTCGGCGAGAGCGGGCCACCCTATCTTCACTGCCCGCCGGGCATGACGATGGGCCGGCCGCTGCCGATGCCACCCCGTAGGTTCGGGTTGATCGGCCGGTTGGCCAGCCGCTCGGTGGTGGCGGCCAGGTCCGCCTGCCGCTCGGCCTCGTCCGCCGCGTCCTCCACCGCCTCCGTGCCCGCCTGAATCGTCTTCAGCGACAGGCTCATCCGCCGGTTCTCCGGGTCGATGGTGAGCAGTTGGGCCTCCACTTGCTGACCTTCCGTCAGCACGTCCCGCACGCGGTTCACCCGGTCGGTGCTCAGCTCCGAGATGTGGATCAGCCCTTCGACGCCCTCGGCCACCTCCACGAATGCGCCGAACTCGGCCAGGCGGGTGACGGTGCCCTTCAGCCGCGAGCCGGGGCGGTTCCGCTGGGCGAAGGCGTCCCACGGGTTATCGAGCAGTTGCTTGAACGACAGCGAGATGCGGCCGGCCTGGAAGTCCAGCTTCTTCACCACCACTTCCACCCGCTGCCCGATGCTCAGCACCTCGCTCGGGTGGGCGATCCGCTTCCAGCTCAGCTCGCCGATGGGGATGAGGCCGTCGGCCGCCCCCAGGTCCACGAACGCGCCGAACGGTTGCAGGTTCCGCACCATGCCCGTGCGGGTCTGGCCGACCTCGATCTCGGCCCAGAACTTCTCCTTCATCGCCTCCCGCTCCCGCTCTTGCAGGGCCTTGCGGCTGACGATCAGGTTCCGCTCGGCGCGGTCGAGTTCGACCACTTCGGCCTTCAGCGTCTGGCCGACGAACTGTTCGGGTTGTTCCACCCGGCCCAGGTCGATCTGGCTGATGGGCATGAACGCCTTGATGCCGGACACCTCCACCATCAGCCCGCTGCGGTTCTTGTTCACGCCCGTCACTTTGCACTCGACGATCATGTGCAGGGACACGCTCGACCAGTCGGACACCGTCTGCACGGCCCCGGTCATGGTGAGCCGGAGCAGGCCGTTCGCCGTGTCGTAACGCTCGACGCTGAACTCCACTTCCTCGCCGATCTTCGGCACCTTGCCCTCAAACTGTTGAAGGGGCAACATCCCCTGGCTGCGTCCGCCGGGCACGTCGATGAACACGTCGTTCCCGCGGATGCTCACCACCCGCCCCTTCTTGCGGCCGTGCGCCACGTTGATCGCCTTCGCCTGCGGGGTCGGCTTCTGCTGCGCCTCTTGTTCGGCCAGCGCCCCGGACAGGTCCACCGCGCCCATCGCGGCGGCCATCTCCGCCTCGATGTCGGCGTCGAGCGCCCGCTTGTTCGGCTTGGCGGCGGCGAATTCCGCGCGGTCGAGGGGCATCGGCATGGAGCCGTCCGCCCGCGGGCGGTCGGACCGCGGGCCGCTGCCGCCGGTCCGCTGTTGGGGCATCGTCCGCGCGGGCGGGCCGCCGGCCGGCCGCGGGGGCGGGTTGGGCGCGGCCTTGGGGGCGAACGGGTTGCCGCTGTTCACCGGGGGTGTCGGCTGGGGAGCGGGTTCCGGAGCCGGGGCGGGGTTCGGGGTGTCGCTCATCGGGTCGTCCTGAGTGTCGGCGTGAACTGTTGATGGTATCGGTCGTGCGGGGTGGGGCAACGGCAGGCACGACGTGGTGAGGTGTTGTCGTGGGCCCCGGCGCGTGGGGGCGCGCCAGCCAAACCCCCCCACCGCCCCCGCCCCCCACCCCCGGCGTGTGCGCCCCCCCAGGCGGCCCCCGACAAAACCACACAC
>JANNQE010000628.1:0-2309 GCA_031441625.1 Planctomycetia bacterium | reverse complement strand
GCGCGACGTGAGTCCGCCGGTGGCTCGGGTCTCGGCGAACCCCGACCGCAAGGTCGGCGGGTGGCGAGTTCAGGTGGCTGGACGCGCTACCCACGGCCCTCGCGGGCCTGGTTCGCCCGGAACCGCGGACTCACGTCGCGCCGTTCGCCAGGAAGGTGACGCCCGCTGAGGTTCCGGGTACACTTCCACGCACCAGATTCCCACGGTGCCGCCATGCTCCCGCTCGTTCTCGCTTTCGCGCTCGCCGCCCCGCCCGACACCAACGTCGTCATCCGCAACGCCTCGATCCACGACGGCAGCGGGGAGAAACCCGTCGTCGGCGACGTTCACATCGTCGGCGACCGCATCAAGGCGGTGGGAAAGGTCGGCAAACCCGACGGGGCGAAGGAGATCGACGGCACCGGGCTGGTGGTCTGCCCCGGGTTCATCGATCTGCACACGCACTGCGACTCCGGCGTGCAGGCCAAGACCACGCGGGCGAACAAGAACTACGTCACGCAGGGCTGCACGACGGTGGTGACGGGCAACTGCGGGAGCGGGCCGGTGGACGTGGCCGCGTACTTCAAGAAGCTCGACGAGCAGGGCGTCGGCACCAACGTCATCCACCTCGCCACGCACAACGACATCCGCGAGAAGGCGATGGGCAACGAGAACCGCAAGCCGACGAGCGAGGAGCAGAAGACGATGGAGGAACTGGTGGACAAGGCGATGACGGACGGCGCGTGGGGGCTGAGCACCGGGCTGATCTACACCCCCGGCACGTACTCCGAGACGGAAGAGGTCATCGGCCTGGCCAAAGCCGCGGCGAAGCACAAGGGCCTGTACGCCAGCCACATCCGCGACGAGAGCGGCGGCCTGCTGATCGCCATCGAAGAGGCCATTCGCATCGGCAAGGAGAGCGGCTGCCCGGTCCACATCTCGCACATCAAGGCGAGCGGGAAGGCGGCCCACGGCACCAGCGTGAAGGCGGTGGAGGTGATCGAAGCCGCCCGCAAGAAAGGCCACGCGGTGACGGCCGACCAGTACCCGTACATCGCCAGCAGCACTTCGCTGAAAGCCACCGTCGTGCCGAGTCGGTATCGGGAAGGCACCGCGAAGGAGTACGTCGCCCGGTTCGACGACCCGGTGGTCGGGCCGAAGTTGAAGGCGGACATCGAGAAGGCGCTGAACGGCCGGGCCGGGGGCAAGAGCATTCAGGTCGCCCGGTACGCGCCGAACAAGAAGTGGAACGGGAAGAACATCGCCGCGATCGCCGAGGACGAGAAGAAGGAGCCGATTGAGATCGTGATCGAGATCGAGAAGAACGGCGGGGCACAGATCGTCAACTTCGGCATGAGCGAAGAGGACGTGCGGGTTTATATGAAGCAGCCGTGGGTGGCGACGGCGTCCGACGGCGGGGTGCAGACGCCCGGCGACACCGTGCCGCACCCGCGGAGCTACGGCACCTTCCCGCGGAAGATCGGGCTGTACGCCATCGAAGACAAGGTGGTGAGCCTGGAGCAAGCCATCCGCAGCAGCAGCGGGCTGCCGGCCGACATCCTGAAGCTGACCGACCGCGGCTACCTGAAGGCTGGGTGTTTCGCCGACGTGGTGGTGTTCGACCCGAAGACCTACCGCGACATGGCGACGTATGACAAGCCGCACCAGTACGCCGCCGGGGTGAAGTGGGTGTTCGTGAACGGCGTGGCCGAAATCGAGGACGGCAAGCACCTGCCCGAAGCGATGGGCGGCAAGGCGATCAGGCATGGGAAGTAGATGGCCGTGGCGAAACCGGGTAACATCGGGTGAGGAGGTGTGATCATGTCCGCAGCGTTGACGACGGTGCTGGCCCAGGCAATGCAGTTGCCCGCGGCCGAGCGGGGCGAGTTGATCGAGCGGTTAGCCGATTCGCTCGACCCGCCGGCCGAGTTGGAACACACGACCGACGACGAGTTCGCGGCCGAGTTACATCGCCGGGCCGCCGAACTGCGAGCCGACCCGACTGCCGGCATCCCGTGGGATCACGTGAAGGAGATGCGGTAACCGATGCCCGTCACCTTCCACCGCGAGACTTGGTAATGAGCGACGAAGCGGCATTTTTGGCTGCAATCGCGGCAGCACCGGCGGACGCACTGCCGCGGTTGGTGTACGCCGACTGGCTGGAGGAGCGAGGCGACAACCGGGCCGAGTTGGGTGCAATCGCCCTGATCCTGCGAACTCCAGCATGATTCCGGTGTTGGCGTGGTGAACGGTGCATGAACTTGGGCGTTGGCGCACAGGACTTGTCGCTGGACGCGGATTTCCGCAAACCCGTGGTACACCCGCCGCCC
>JANNQE010000627.1:0-6277 GCA_031441625.1 Planctomycetia bacterium | reverse complement strand
AGGCGGCTCACGCCGCCGGTTCACCGTTTCAACGCCGCCTTCACTTCCTTCACCCCTCGCGTGTTGAACACCTCCTCTTTCGTCAGCCACCCGCGGCGGGCCACGTCGACGCCATACCTGGTGAGTGCCAAATCCTCGGTGCAGTGCGCGTCGGGGTTAATCACGATCATCACGCCGAGTTCCTTCGCCCGCTTCACGTAAGTCCAGTCGAGATCCAGTCGGCTGGGCTGGGCGTTGATTTCGATCATCTTGTCGTGGTCGGCGGCGGTGCGAATGACGCGGTCGAGGTCGATCTTGTAACCCTCGCGGCGGAGCAGCAGTCGGCCGGTGGCGTGCCCGAGCATCGTCGTCGCGGGGTGTTGGAGTGCCTTACACACGCGGGCGGTCTGCTCTTCCTCGCTCAGCGTGAAGTGGGTGTGGACGCTCGCCACCACGTAGTCGAACCCGGCCAGCAGGTCGTCGTCGAAGTCGAGCGAGCCGTCGGGCAGGATGTCGCTCTCGGTGCCCTTAAAGATGTAGACGCCCTTCAGCTTCTTGTTCAGTGCGTCGGCCTCGGCCCATTGCTTCCGCACGCGGTCGGGGGTCAGCCCGTTCGCCACGTTCAGCGACTGCGAGTGATCGCCCACACCGAAGTACTCCCACCCGAGCGCTTTGGCCGCGACCGCCATGTCTTCGAGGGTGGCCGTGCCGTCGCTCGCCACGGTGTGGTTGTGAAACACCCCGCGGATGTCGGCAAACTGCACCAACTTCGGCAGCTTCTTCTCATCGCCCGCTTCCACCTCGCCAGTGTCTTGCCGCAACTCGGCCGGGATGAGCGGCAGCCCGAGTGCCAGATACACGTCGGCCTCGGACTTCGCCGGCACCAGCTTCGTCTCGCTGCCCAAGCTGAACTCGTTGAGTGACCACCCTCGTTCGATGGCCCGCTGCCGCAAGCGGATGTTGTGCTCCTTGCTGCCGGTGAAGTGCAGGACGGCGAACGGGAACTGGTCGTCGGCTACCACCAGCAGGTCCGAGTTGAGCGTGATCGGCTTGTTGCCCTCGCCGGGCAGTTGCACCACTACCGAGCACTTCGTCGGCCCCTGGCCTGCCACCTGCACCACCTCGGGGAACTTCGCAAACGCCGCGGTGACGGCCTCCGGGTCGGCGCTACTGGCGACGATGTCGATGTCCTTTGTCGTGTCACGCCGACGTCGAAGGCTGCCGCACACCTCCGCGCGGATGACACCCGGAGTCGCCCGCAACCGCGCGAGAATGGCTTCGGCCACCGGCTCGGCCTGGTCGATCCGCACCCGCTGTCCGACCGTGTCGAGGAACTTGATCCCCGCGAGGATCTTCTCCTGCGTCTTCTCGCCGAAGCCTTTCAGCTTGGCCACCTCGCCGGCGTCGCACGCGGCCTTCAACTTGGCGATGCTGTCGATGCCCAGCTCCGAGTGCATCGCCTTCACCTTCTTCGGCCCGATGCCCGGCAGCCGCAGGATGTCGAGCAACCCCGCCGGCACCGACGCGCGCAGTTCTTCCAGGTACGGCAGGCGGCCGGTGTTCACGAGTGTGGAAATCTTTTCGGCGAGGGCGTCGCCGATGCCTCGGATGTCGCCGAGCTTGCCGGCGGCCACGGTCGATTTGAAGTCGCCCTGGAACTGCGAGAGGAGGCGTGCGGCGTTGGTGTACGCGCGCACGCGGAAGTCGTTTTCGCCAGTGAGCTGCAACAGCACGCCGATCTCGTCGAGCGCGGCGGCGACATCGTCCTTCGTCATGGCGACCACTCCGTGAGGGAAGTGGTAGGGTACGTCATGGCGAACCCGGCCCGCAAGGGCCGTGGGTGCGAACAACTGAAGTGGTCCGCACCCACGGCCCTTGCGGGCCGGGTTCGCCTGAGATGGGTTACGCCGCGATGCGCACGTCGGCGGCCGACCGCTGGGCGTGCAGCACGATCTCCAACCCGTTCACGATGCGGTCCCCGCCGCGGCCGTCGATCAGCCGCCGCCCGCACCGCGTCATGCCGACCCGCTCGATGGGGTCGTTCAGCACCAGGGCCACCGCCTCGGCCAATTGCACCTGGGTCACGTCGGTCGCCTTGCCCATGAAGGTGCCGACGCCCTCGTCGTCCATCCGCTTCGCGTTCAGAAGGTGCCGGTTCTCGGTCGGCAGCATCAGTTGCGGGATGCCGACGCAACACAGCTCGAGCGCCCACGTGTCGCCGCTCGTGAGGGCGAAGTGGCTCCGCACCAGCCGCGTCATCAGCTCCTTCACTTCGGTCAGCACTTCCACCTTGCCTTTCGACGCCGCGGCGAAGTCCTTGATCTCGTCGTAGCGGGCGTGGTGCGTGCGGAGCACGATGCTCACCTTGTCCACACCTTCCATCTCCAGCAGTTGCTCGGTGCGGGTCAACGTCTGGTCGGAGTGGTCGTCGTCGCCGAACGCGACGAGCGCGCGGTACGGCCCCGGCTGCTCGACCGCCCGGATGGTGCGCTGCCGGCGGAACACGCCACGAACCAGGGCGAACCGCTGGCCGATCAGGAGTTGCGAGCCGCGTTCCACGCGGTACGGCTTGGCACCCGGCGCGAGGAACGGGTTGACCACCAGCTTGCTCGGGTAGCGCATCGTCGGCTCGGCGTCGATGGCGATCACCCGCGTGCCCGTGTCGTTCAGTGCGGCCAGGTACTCGGCGTTCGCGTCCGCACTCGCCACCACCACCGCCGAGGCATTCAGCCGCCGCACCTGGGCGACGGTCGCGGCCAGGTCGTCGCTCCCGCCCACCGGCGCGTCCGCCGCGATCCAGTCGTTGTTCGCCCGGTGAATGGTCGTCGCCAGCCCGAGCGGGTCGAGGTAACTGAGGAAGTACGTCCCCCGCCGCCGCCGCTGCATGGCCGCGGCCAGCGACAGGCACTGATAGAACCGCTCGTACCCCAGGTCGGGGGTGGCGTCACAGCGAAACAGAATCGGCCCACGCTTCACATCCATGCGAGCGCACCTCGAGTGTCGGTGAGGGGTGGGTGCGAGCGCGAACCTTCCACCGCGCACCGCGCGGCTTCGGCCACACCCTCACCCTGGTTGTCCGACCGGATGGTGCGACGGGGAACAGCCCGCGGGCCGCGAGAACGCGGCAGGTGGGCGGGCACGCCCTGACCGACGACACCTCTTCTCCGGGGGGCCGATTGCGACCCCTTCACGCTCGCCGTCCGGGTTCCGGTCCGGGCGGTTCGCGGGCGACGTGCGGGGTTCCGGTCCCGTCCGTCGCGGGCGGATGCTAACTCGGATTTCGAACCGGCCACAACCCCACTTCACCCCCCGCACCCCTGGAAACTCAGCTTTTCCGGTCGGCGAAGCCGTTCTATATGGAACGGTTACAACGGTCGGTAAATTCCACTTGGCCGGGTTGTAAGAGTTGCTATGTTCGGCCCCGTTCGCGGGTGACAAGAGGTCGCCCGCCCGAAGGGGGAACCCGACATGGACCAGACCAAACCTCGCCTCGGCCGCGGACTCGACGCGCTGCTCGGGGCGGTCAACGGCGGCGGGGTGCTCGGCATCGGCACCACGGTGGGGAAGGTGCGGCTCGACCAGATCCACCACAACCCGTACCAGCCCCGCAAGCGGTTCGACGACGACGAGCTGAAGCAACTGGCCGACAGCATTCGGATGCACGGCGTGCTCCAACCGCTCGTGGTGCGGCAGGCCGGCGACAACTACCAGCTCATCGCCGGCGAGCGACGGCTGCGGGCGGCGACGCTCGCCGGTCTGCCGGAGGTGCCGGTGCATGTGGTCGGCTTCGACGACCAACAGGTGTTCGAGGCGGCGCTCGTCGAGAACATCCAGCGGAGCGACCTGAACCCCATCGAGAAGGCGACCGGCTTCAAGGACTACCTGGACAAGTACGGCATCACGCACGAGGCCCTCGGGCAGAAGCTCGGCCTGGATCGGTCGAGCATCAGCAACCTTGTCGGTCTGCTCAACCTGCCGGGTGAGGTGCAGGACGCCGTGCGGCTCGGCCAACTCTCCCTCGGTCACGCGAAGGTGCTGAAGGGCGTGGCCGATCACGAGAAGCAACTCGTACTGGCCCGTGAGGCCATCTTCAAGCACCTCTCCGTTCACGCCCTCGACCTGCTGTGCCGCGAGGCGAAGGCCGAGGTGGCCGCCGAGAAGACCGGGGAGAAACCCGTCCGACTGGCGGTCGAGAAGACGGCCCACGTGCAGAGTCTGGAAGACGACCTCCGGCAGCGGCTGGCCACGCGAGTGGAGATCCGGGTGAAGGCGAAAGAGAAGGGGCAGATCGTGATCGGATTCGACTCGAACGACGAGTTCGAGCGAATTATGGCCGCCCTCTCGAAATGACCGCCGGCCGCGAGCGAATCACCGGACGAGCCGGGGGTGCCTCCACGGCTCGTTCTCGTTTCCGGTGGTCGGTAGAATGCGCCAACACCAGCGGAGGTTCGCCATGCGGAAGTTGCTCGCCGTGATCGTACTCGGGCTGTGTGTCGGGGTGGTGTCGGCCGAGAAGCCGACCGCCAACGGTCACGTGTCCGATGCCGGCAAGTTCTCGGTCGTCTTCCCGGCGAAGCCGACCAAGTTGGACGGTGACAAGCAATTGGCCACGGCCGGCGGCAACCTGACCGTCTACACCTCGAAGTACGAGACGGGGGACGCCATCTACTCGGTGACGTGGACCGATTACCCGGAGTCGTACAAGGAGGTGAGCGCCAGCAAGCTGCTCGACGGCGTGGTGAACGGAATGAAAGGGACGGACGGGAAGTCAGAGGACGACAAGCCGTTCGACGTGACCGGGGGGGCCGGCCGCAGCGTGACGATCACCGTGAAGGACAGCAGCAACGTGGTTCGTGCGAAGCTGTTCCTCTCCGGACGGCGGCTTTATATGGTGCAGGTGAGCGGCAAGAAGGACGCGACGAAGGGGAAAGCGGCCGACGACTTTCTGGCCAGCTTCTGCCTCACGAAGTAATGCGAACCCGCGTTGCCGTTCGGCTGTCCGTGTCATAGGGTATGTGAAGCGGGGTGTAGCTCAGCCTGGTAGAGCGCTTGGTTTGGGACCAAGAAGTCGCAGGTTCGAATCCTGTCGCCCCGACTGTCACGGCCCTCGGAGTCATCTCCGGGGGCCGTGGTCGTTTCGTAGGTGCCGCCTGCCGGGCGGCACACCGGAGCAGTCATGCGGAAGCTCGCCAGCATCCGGACCGTGAACGCCGTCGAGGCGATCCCGAACGCTGACGCCCTCGAGCGGGCGCGGGTGCTCGGCTGGTGGGTCGTTGTCAAGAAGGGCGAGTTCGCCGTCGGCGACGCGGTGGTGTACTGCGAGATCGACTCGCTCCTTCAGGAGTTGCCGGAGTTCGAATTCCTCCGGAAGAGTTGCCACCGCCCGGCCATCGTGCAGGGCGGGCAGGAGTTCCAGCGGGCCGGCTTCCGCATCAAGACCGTCCGCCTCCGCGGGCAGGTGTCGCAAGGCATCTGCTTCCCGCTCGGCATCCTGCCGCCGGACATGCCGACTGCAGAAGGCACCGACGTGACCGATGCGCTGGGCGTTATCAAGCACGACCCGCCGCCGCCCGCGAACTTGGCAGGCCGGGTCAAGGGGGCGTTCCCGAGCTTCATACCGAAGACCGACGAGACCCGCGTGCAGGTGCTCGAACAGGTGCTGATGCGGCACCACGGGAAGGTGTTCAACGTCACCGAGAAGCTGGACGGCTCGTCGTTCACCGCGTTCCTGCGCGACGGCACGTTCGGCGTGTGCAGCCGCAACCTGCACCTCGACGAGTCGGACGACTCGCACCTGTTCCTCCAGGTGGCAAAGCGGCTCGAAATCGGCGCGGCGCTCGTGCGAATCCGCGACAAGTACGGGTTCGACCCGGCGATTCAGGGCGAGGTGATCGGCCCCGGCGTGCAGGGGAACAAGTACGCGTTGCGGGCGGTGGAGCTTCGCGTGTTCAACGTCTTCGACATCTCGGCGGCCCGGCTGGTGGAGCACGAAAAGGCGATCGAACTGTTGAAGGAGATGCGACTGGAGTTGGTGCCACAACTCGGTAGCGTCACCCTGGAACACGGCGTAGACGACCTGATTCGCATGGCCGAAGGCGTGAGCGTACTCAACCCGAAGGTGCAACGCGAAGGCATCGTGTTTCGGCCGCTGTCGGAGGAATACGACGCCGAGATCGGTGGACGGCTGAGCTTCAAGGCGATCAACCCGCAGTTCCTTTTGAAGTACGACGAATAGTTGCGGCATTGTCGCCGCCACGCTCCGCGGGGCGGTTCGTTCCGCCCCGCGGAGCGTGGCGGC
>JANNQE010000626.1:0-3021 GCA_031441625.1 Planctomycetia bacterium | reverse complement strand
CTCGATGCCGACGAGCAGGCGGAGGGGGGCGTTGCGGCGGAGTTCGTCGAGGCAGGCTTCGGTGGTCGGGTGCCGCAGGAGGATGGCGAGCAGCAGGACGCCCCACAAGACGGACACCGGGTCGGTGTCGCACCCGTTGTGCCGGCGGGCGTGGAGGGCGGCGAGGAGGGGGCCGTCGGGGATGGCTTCGAGGGCGGCGCGGCGGGTGGCCAGGGTGGGGGAGGACTCCAACTCGTCCCAGGCGAAGTGGGGTTTGGTGACGTGCACGATCACGGCGAACTCCTGGAGCGGAAGGGTCTCCGAGGGGACGCGCAACGGCCGCCCGCGCAACACCAGGGGTGGGGTAGAAATGCGAGAAAAGTGCTGCTCGGGGTGGGGAAAGGCCGTCCGGGGCTGAGTTCGTGGGGTACGCCGTCCAGCCGACACCTCCCGCACCCCTGAAATCCCTGCGCGAACTGAAACGCGCAATTGGCTCGCTCGGTCGGAATGCCACTTGACCGCCGCCTCCCCGCGTGGGACAGTACTGTTCCTGCCGCGTTGTCACATCCCCTTGGGGTTGCTTTCCCCCTCCCTTGATGGAGTCCCCCGTGTTCCGCCTCCCCCTTGGCACGTCCGCCCGGCACTGCGACGGCCTCGTCCGCCGCGACTTCCTGCACCTCGGTGTCGCCGGCATGGCCGCCGTCGGTTTGCCCGAACTGCTGCGGGCGAAGGAGCACTCGGCCACCCCCGCCACCGGCACCAAGAGCACGTCGGTCATCCTCATCTGGCTGGACGGCGGGCCGAGCCACATGGACATGTACGACATGAAACCGGACGCCGCGGAGGAGTACCGCGGCATCTGGAAGCCGATCCGCACCAAGGTGCCGGGGTTTGATGTCACCGAACTGTACCCGAAGCAGGCCAAGGTGACCGACAAGTTCTCGGTGGTGCGGTCACTGCACCACGACACCGGCGACCACTTCGCCGGCGGGCACCGCATGTTGACGGCCAAGGACATGGGGGTGAGCGGGGCGAACACCGCCCAGAAGTTTCCGGGCATCGGGGCGATCGTGAACCGCCAGCTCGGCCCGCGGGTGGGCGGTATGCCGGGGTACGTGGCCGCGCCGCACGCCGCCAGCATCGGCCTCGCCCCCGGCTACTTCGGCGGGCACATGCTCGGCGCGCAGCACGACCCGTTCCTCACCGGCGACCCGAACGTGGCCAACTTCCAGGTGAGGAACCTGAACCTGGCGTCCGGGCTGACCCTGGAGAAGATGGAAGACCGCCGCACCCTGCTGCGGCACTTCGACCAGGTGCAGGCCGGGCTGGCCGACCACCCCACCACCCGGGCGCTCGACAAGTTCAACCGGGAGGCGTTCGAGTTCGTCTCCGGCCCGGTCGCCCGGAAGGCGTTCGACATCGGCAAGGAGGAGGGCCGACTCCGCGACCGTTACGGGCGGAACAGTTGGGGGCAATCGACCCTCCTCGCCCGCCGGCTGGTGGAGGCCGGGGCGACGTTCGTCACCGTCCACTTCGGCGGGTGGGACCACCACTGGGACTTGCAGAAGGGCTACGAGTCCGCCCTGCCGAAGGTGGACGCGGCGGTGGCCACCCTGTTCGAAGACCTGGACGACCGCGGGCTGCTCGACACCACCCTGGTCGTGTTGTGCGGCGAATTCGGGCGGACGCCGAAGATGAACGACGGGGGGAACGGCGGGCCGCCGCGGAGCCAGGGCAGCCCCGGCCGCGACCACTGGGGGAACGCCATGTTCTGCCTGCTGGGCGGCGGCGGGGTGAAGGGCGGGCAGGTGGTCGGCTCGACCGACCGCCTCGGCCAGCGGCCGCACACCCGGGCGGTCACCCCGTCCCACATCCACGCCACCATCTACAAGGTGCTCGGCATCGACCCGAAGCTGCAACTGCTCGACCCGTCCGGCCGCCCGACGAACGTGCTCGACGACCCCGAGCCGATCAGCGAGTTGTTCTGACCGCCCGCGAGGTTCCCGACGTGATCCGGTCTTCGTCACCCTCCCGGCGGACGTTCCTGCTGGCCGGCGGGCTGCCGTTCTTCGGCGTGAACCTCGCCGGCCGCGCGCTCGCCGCCCCCACCCCGACCGGTAAGCGGAAGGTGGCGAAGTCGGCCATCCTCATCTGGCTGAGCGGCGGCGCGTCGCACATCGACACCTGGGACATGAAGCCGGACGCGCCGGCCGAGTACCGCGGCGAGTTCAAGCCGATCGACACGTCCGCCCCCGGCATCCGGCTGTGCGAACACCTGCCGCACCTGGCGAAGCAGGCGCACCACCTGGCGATCGTTCGCTCTCTCGGCGACCACCGCCGGGGCACCGGCGATCACCACGCCGGGTACTACTACCACCTGACCGGCCACGCGCCGGACCGCACCTTCCACCAACTGCTGAACGCCCGCACGCCGTACCCGACCGACTGGCCGTCGATGGCGTCGGTCGTGGCCGCGAAGCGGCCGACGCTGCCGAACCTGCCGTCGGCGATCACCCTCCCGCAGAAGGAGGACGCCCCGCAGTACACGCGGCCGGGACAGTTCGCCGCCCGCCTCGGCATCGAGTTCGACCCGGTGTTCGTCGAGGGCAGCCGGGAGAAACCGCTCGACTTCCAGGTGCCCGCGCTCGCGCTGTCCGGCGACACCACCGTCGACCGCCTGCACGACCGCCGCGCACTGCTGGGCGAGTTGGACCGGGCGCGGGGACTTGCGGAGGCCTCGCCGGCGAACCGCGAGTTCAGCGTCCACCAGCGGAAGGCGTTCACCCTGCTGGCGTCGAACGGCACCCGTGACGCCTTCGACCTGCGGTCCGAACCGGCGAAGGTGCGGGAGCGGTACGGTCCCGGCATCAACTCGATGTCGATGCTACTCGCCCGTCGGCTGGTGGAGGCCGGGGTGCCTTTCGTCACCGTCTTCTGGAAGGGCGACAAGGAAGTGGACAAGTTGTGCAAGAGCGGCGGCGGGTGGGACACGCACGGGAACAACTTCACCTGCCTGAAGGACCGCCTACTGCCGGAGTTCGA
>JANNQE010000625.1:0-3706 GCA_031441625.1 Planctomycetia bacterium | reverse complement strand
CTCCTTACGGCGGCTGGCCCCTCGCTCGCGCTTCGGGCTAACAGGTAGTTGCGGGGGATGGGGGGTGAGGTCTTCCGATCTCATCGCGCCCCCTTCGCCAACTGGATCGCGTCGAACACCCCGCCTTCGGCGAAGAACCGCTTCTGCACGTCGTCCCACTTGCCGCTCGGCACCAGCGTCGTCGCCCGCTTCAACTCCACCGCCGGGAACTGGTCTTTCACCTCGGCCAGCACGTCCGCATTCGTCGGCCGGTGGTAGTGCTTGGCGATGATCCGCTGACCCTGCGGGGTGTGCAGGAACCTCATGTACGCTTCGGCCGCGGCGCGGGTGCCCTTGCGGTCCACCACCGCGTCCACGACCGCCACATGCGGCTCGGCCAGCACGCTCAGCGGCTTCTCGTCACCGGCCCGCCGCGGGTAAACGATCTCCAACTCGCCGTTCGCCTCCTTCACCTCCAGGTGGGCCTCGTTCTCCCACGTCAGGTGAACGTCGCCGATCCCTTTCTGGGCGAACGTCATGGTCGCGCCGCGGGCGGACGGGTCGAGTACCGGCACCCGCCGGAACACGTCGGCCACATACTTCTCGGCGTCCGCTTCGCTGCCGCCCCGCCACACCACCGACCCCCACATGGCCAGGAAGCTCCACTTGCCGTTGCCGCTCGTCTTCGGGTTCGGCGTGATGACTTGCACGTCGCCCTTCGCCAGGTCGGGCCAGTCGTGAACGTGTTTCGGGTTTCCCTTCCGCACCACGAACACGATGGTGGACGTGTACGGCAGCGTGCCCTCGGGCGGCTTCGCGGCCCAGTCGTCGTCCATCAGCCCCGCCTTGCGGAGTTGGTCGGTGTCGGTGAAGAGGGCGAGCGTGACCACGTCGGCGGGCAGGCCGTCGATGACCGCCCGCGCCTGACTGCCCGACCCGCCGTGAGATTGTCGGATGAGCAACTTGGTGCCGGTCTGTTGTTCGTAGTCGTCGATGAACCCGGCGTTCATATCCCGCCACAACTCGCGGGTCGGGTCGCAGGCGGCATTCAGCATCACCTCATTGCGGGAACACCCGGACGCGACCACCCACACCGCCGCGAACAGCAGCCAGCCGACGATCAGACCGCCGAGAACCTTGCGAATCATCTATTCTGTACTGATCGGACAAAACCATCACCAAGTTTAGTGACTTAGTGAGATTTAGCCAGGGGCTGTGTTCTGAGTTGGTTCGCACAGGAAACGGTGGCTCGCACTGTTCCGCGTGATTCTCCCACTGGGTGGGGGTCGACGGTGCGAATCACCCTCGCGGCCTACGGCAGCATGTCGGCCACCGTGATGGAACTGCCTGATGCGGCCAGTGGGGAAATGCGGTCGGTCGGCCCGAGTGTGAAGTGCGTGCGGTAAGCCGTCGCACCCAGACCGGCCGGCAGCGGCACCGGGTCGCGGAACACCAGCAGCACGCGATTCTCCACGTCGATCACGCAGTAGTCTTCCACGCCGGCGGTGGCGTACAACTCGGCCTTCGTGGTGGTGTCCATGAATAGGGTCGTGTCGGACACCTCCACGATCAGCACGGCGGAGGTGGCCTGCCGGGTCGAGTAGTCGCGGATGGTACCAGGAACGACGGCCAGATCGGGGCCGGGGTCATTGTTCGTATCCACGTCGAACGCAACCTGACTCCTCACGTGATACCCGGTGGTGAAGATCGCCCTCAGCAGGTCGTGTGTGAGGCCAAGGCTGGTGTTGTGTGGCGGGTTGGGCAGGGCCATCGTGATGATCACTCCGTCGATGAGCATGGCCCGCCGGCCGGAGAACACGCCAGTGCTGCACAGGTCGTGGAAGGCGTCGCAGGTCCACCGCAGCGGGGTCGGAATCCGCGTGGTCGGGGTCATGAGCGGGGTCATAGGTCTCCTCCGGTGTTGAGCGTACCACCACCGTTGCGGCGGCACCAGATCACCACCCCAACTGCTGCTTGAGGCGTTCCAGCCCGCCGGCAAGTGCCGCGTCGAGCGTCGGGTAGACGGCCGCCGCGTCGTCGATCAGCTTGCCGTTGTGCGTCTGCGACACGTTGCACACGAACTGGCCTTTCGCCGGCCGCGTCTCCAGGCGGTAGTGCGGTTGCTTGGCCACGGTGACGAACAGGGTGAACTCACGCAGACCGGGGGTTAGGCTCCCGTCACGCTTGGCGAGCCACTCGGGGACGGCGGGCACGGGCATGGGCTTCTCCGGGATGTGCGGGGACGGTCTGTTGTATCACCCGGCAGCGCCGCCCGCCCACCCGCGCCAGCCGGCCCCCTCTGGGGTGATCAGTGAACATTTTTCCCCTTTCGAGTTGATAGTGGACAGATTTCACCTTATGACTTGCCCAACTAGGGTGGCCGGCTCTCGCCGAGAGCCGGGTCGAATGTCGCCCTCGGCGAGAGCGACCCACCCTAGCGGAGGCCCGCCCATGCCGCTCCGCTACCTGTTCGTGGACATGAACGCCTACTTCGCGTCGGTCGAGCAGCACGACAATCCGAAGTGGCGGAACCGGCCGCTCGTGGTGGTGCCCGTGGAGGCCCGCACGAGCAGTTGCATCGCCGTGAATTACCTGGCGAAGAAGGCGGGCATCAAAGTGGGCAGCCCGGTGTGGGAGGCGCAAAACCTCTGCCCCGGCGTGATCTGCGCCGCGGCCCGGCCGGAGCGGTATGTGGAGGTTCACAAGGACATCGTGCGGGCGGTCGGGCGGTGCATCCCCGTCAGCAAGGTGATGTCCATCGACGAGATGGCGTGCGCGCTCATGGGCGAGGAGCGGGAGCCGGCGAAGGCCGAGGCGATCGGCCGGTCGATCAAAACCGAGATGCGGCACAGCCTGGGCGAGGTGCTGACGTGCTCCATCGGGATCGGGCCGAACGTCATGCTGGCGAAGGTGGCCGGCGACCTGCAGAAGCCCGACGGCCTGACGGTGATTCGCCCGGAGGAACTGCCGGGCCGACTCTACGCGCTGAAGATCACCGACTTCCCCGGCATCGGCCCGCGCATGGAGAAACGGTTCCACCGCTACGGCATCACCACCACGCAGCAGTTGTTGCAACTGAAAGAGCCGGCACTGGCGGTGGTGTGGGGGAGCAAGGTGCACGCCGAGCGGTGGTACAACCTGCTCCGCGGGGAGGAGGTGGCCGACGCGCCCACCCGCCGCCGCACCGTCGGTCATTCGCACGTGCTGCCGCCGGCGCAGCGGACCCCCGAGGGCAGCCGCGGGGTGATGGTGCGGCTCATTCACAAGGCGTGCGCGCGGCTCCGCTCCATCGGTTATTGGGCCGGGGCGATGGCGGTCGGGGTGAAGTATCTGGAGGGGGTGAAGTGGCACACCGCCCGCCAACTGCCGCACTGCCAGGACACCCTGCACTGGCTGCTGGCGTTCGGCCAGATGTGGGACGAGCGGCCGGCCGACGCCGGCGCGCCCATTCAGGTGTGGATGACGCTGACCGATTTGAAGCCCGCTTCCGCCGCCACGCCCAGCTTGTTTCCCGAAGACCGGCAGGCGACCGCCCTGTCGCACACCATGGACGCCATCAACCGCAAGTTCGGCAAGCACGCCGTGCGGTTCGGCGGCATCACCGGAGCCGAGGACACCGCCCCCATGCGGATCCCGTTCAACCACATCCCGAAGATCAACCCGGCCACGAATTAGAGCGGTTCCCGATTGGGTGTAGCGGTTGGTCCGCCCCGCGGAGCGTGGCGGC
>JANNQE010000624.1:0-3384 GCA_031441625.1 Planctomycetia bacterium | reverse complement strand
CTCGTCTCCGCCTCGCGGTTAACCGTACAATCCCCCCATGCTCTCCCGCTGTCGCGTCGTCCTCGTCCGCCCGCACTACGCCGGCAACCTCGGCGCGGTCGCCCGCGTCATGGCCAACTTCGGCTTGAGTGAACTGGTGCTGGTCGCCCCCGTCGCCAACCGCCAGACGATCGAAGCCGTGATGATGGCCACGCACGGGCTGGACATCCTGAACGCCGCCCGCACGGTGGACACCATTGCCGAAGCGGTGGCCGACTGCGGGCTGGTACTCAGCACGTCCGGTGAGGTCGGCGGGCTGGCGAGGAAGGGCTACTGGGGCACGCCCGCCGAGCAACTGCCGCGGCTGCTCGACACGCTGCCGGCCGCGCCGTGCGCCGTCGTGTTCGGCCCCGAACCGCACGGCCTGACGGTGGACGAGATCACCGCCTGCCACGGCATGATGTTCATCCCGAGTGTGGCGGGGCACGAGTCGCTGAACCTGGCGCAGGCCGTGGCGGTGGTGATGTACGAGTTGCACAAGTTGAGTTTGACGCGGGTGGAGAAAGACCAGCCGACCGAACCGCCGGCCACCTTCGAGAGCCAGGAGCGGATGTTCGCCCACCTGAAGGAGTCGCTGGCGGCGATGCGGTTCCTGTGGGACTTCCGGAGTGACGGCATCTTTCACGTGCTGCGGACGGTCATCGCCCGCGGGCAGCCGACGGTGAAAGAGGTGAGGGTGTTCCACGGGCTGGCACAGCAGTTGTTGTACATCGCCGAGGCGTACCACGTGCCGCACCCGCGGGACGTGCCGAAGGCTTAGGGTGGGTCGCTCTCTCCGAGAGCGGCATTCAATCCGGCTCTCGGAGAGAGCCGGCCACCCTACTTCTTCGTCACCTCGAACGCGAGCGGCTTCATCGCCATCACGCCCTTCTTGTCGCCCTCCACGTCCAGCTTGATCCCCGGCCACCCGTCCTTCCCCTTGTGCGACCCCGTCTGGTGCAGGTAGACGATCCACCACTTGCCCTTCGGCACCTGCCTGATCTCGAACTCGCCGTTCTCGTTCGTGACGGCGAAGTACGGGTGGTCGAACACGCGGACGCGGCTCCACGGCGGGAACCCTTGCAGGGCGTCGTTCTTCCACCCCTGATGCATCGCGTCGCAGAAGTACCCGGTGCCCGCCTTCAGGCCCTTCACGAGCACCGGTTTCCCCTCCCGCGGGATGTTCTGGATGGTGCTGTCGTCGCCGAGTACGAGTTGCGGGGCGATGTGGACCTTGCCGGCGTTCACGAACTCCAGCGTGTCGCCGGCGCGGGCCACCAGCACCCGCCGGTTGAAGCGGCAGAACTCGCTCGTGACGGTGTGCGTGACCGCCTTCGGCTTCGCCAAGTCGGGGTGAATCTTCGCGGCCGGGAACTTGGCCTTCAGGTCGTCGTCGTCCGGGCGGAGCCACACCATCACGTTTTTCAGCCCGCGGGTGTCGGTGTCGATCTCGAACGTGTCGTCGGACACCGTGCCGCCCTTGCGGATGTAGTCGCCGTCCCCGCCCTTGATGCGGGACAGGTCGAACACATTCCGATCCGGGAATTCGACCTTCGCCGGCCAGACGACGGTGCCCTTGATCGTCACCCAGTCGGGCGTCGGGGCGGGCACCGGGGCCGCGAGGGCGAGAGTTGCCAGTATGGTGAACACGAGTTGCACCCTATCACACGGTGCGTCCAGTGTACCCGCCGGCGGTCACGCAGTATACCCGTCGGCCTCGTAGCGGTAGCGGTAGCCGCCGCCGTACCCGTCGTCCGGGCGGGTGGCGTTCACCGCCACTCCCAACACGTTCACCCCCAGGTCGGTCAGCATCTCGGCCGCGCGGGTGGCGTCCGCCCGCGACGTGTTCGTCAGCCGGAGCGTCAGCAGCACCGCGTCCACCCGCTGCGCGATCACCCGCGGGTCGGCCACCGGCAGCAGCGGCGGGCTGTCCACGATCACGTAGTCGAACCGCCCGCGGAGGGCGGCGATCACGTCGCGGAACCGCGGGGAGGAGAGGAGCTCGGCCGGGGAGTCGGGGATGGGGCCGCACGGGATGACGCTCAGGTGCTCGACGGCGGTCGGCCGCACCACCGCGAACACGTCCGCGTCGCCCACCACCGCCGCCGCCAGCCCCGCCTCGGTGGCGGACAGGCCGAACAGGGTGTGAACCTTCGGCTTGCGGAAGTCGGCGTCGATCAGCACCACCGCCTTGCCCGCCTGAGCGATGGAGATAGCCAGGTTGGCGGCGAGGGTGGATTTGCCGTCCGCCGGGCACGGGCTGGTCAATTGCAGCACCTTGGTGCCGTTCGCCTCGGCCGACTTGAACACCTGCGTGCGGAGGCCACGATACGCCTCGGCCTCGGCCGACTTCGACCGCACGGCGGCCACCAGGGACGGGTCGAACCCGGCCGGCGCGTCGGCGTCGGCCGGCTTGTTCCGCCGCAGTTCGGGCAGGTGGCCGACGAGCGGCAGGCCGAGCCGCGTGCGGACCTCGGCGGGCGAACGGAACCGCTGGTCGCGGAGTTCGAGCACGGCGGCCAGCCCGCACGCCAGCAGTCCGCCGAGCGCGACGCCCGGCATCAGCCACGTGAGCAGCACCGGGCCGACGCGGGCGCCGTCGCGGGGCTTGTTCAGTTCCGTCGCCTCGATGCCGCCCACCTCGTCGGTCGATTTCTGGCTGGCCAAGAGGCGAGAAAACTCGGCCGACTTGATGGCCTTCTGCTCCCGCAGCTTGGAGATGGAGAAGTCGGCCTCGTCGATGTCCACTTGCAGCGGGCGGATCGCTTCCAGGTGCTTGCGGCACTCGGTCACGCGGTCGTCCACCTCCTTCTTCTGCCCGTCGAGGGCCGCCTTCTTCCGCTCCAACTGCGCCCGCAGCAGGGCCAGGTCGTCCGTCTCGCCGGTCGGGTTTTCGGGGTTCAGGCGGGCCAACTCGGCCGCCACGAAATCCCGCTTGGCCACCTCCTCCTTCATCGTCGGGTGGTCTTTGCCGAGCGTTTCGGCCAGCCGCTGCACGTTCAGGTCGAGCAACCGCTTCTGCCCTTCGAGCGACGCGGAGTCGGCCATGCCTCGGCTGCCCGTCACCAGTTCCACCAGCCGCACGCGGTCGCGGCGGTCGGTCTTCGCGCTCTTCAGCAGGTCGAGCGTGCCGTTCGTGTCGGCCAACTGCCGGCTGAGGACGGCCAACTCGTCCCGCCCGCTCGCCCACCGCACGGCCAGCGACTGCGGCTCCTCGGTGGTGATGTTGAACCGCGTGCGGGTGTAGTCGGCCTTCCGCTTCATCTCCTCGGTGAGCGACTCGTCGAAGGCGACCAGTTCGGTCTGCACTTTCTTGATGGCGTCCTTGACGGAGTCGTCCGACTTGGCTTTCAGGTCGCGGGTGAA
>JANNQE010000623.1:0-2590 GCA_031441625.1 Planctomycetia bacterium | reverse complement strand
GGTCACGGTGATCTCGGCGGCAGGATCGTCGCTCTCGATGACCAGTACGCCCTTCGCCGTCGTCACGGTGATGATCTGCACGGTCGCCCAGCCGGCGGCGACCAGCACGATGGCGGCGAAGGCGGTCCAGAGCAGCTTCGTGCGGGCCGGGGTGGCGGGCGCGGCGGGCCGATGCACGACCTCGGCTGGTTCGGTGGCCGACACCTCGGCCCAGGGGTTCGCCGTCTCGGTCGGGGTGGCGAGCAAGCGTAAGGAGTCGCGCCACAATAAATTACCGGAATTGCTCTTGTGCTTGGTAGCCGACTCCTGACATAATGTACGGATGCAGGACGCGACAATCATCGCTGCGATTCGCCACAAGTATCTCACGCTACTCGACGACTTGGACGAGCGGGGGCGACGGCGCTGGGCGGCGACCGAAGCGCGGGCGCTGGGACGCGGCGGCATCACCGCCGTGGCGTCGGCCACCGGCCTGTCGGATCGCACCATCCGCACCGGCCGGAAGGAACTCGACGACCCCACGCCGTTGGACGCCACGCGGCAACGACGGCCGGGCGGCGGTCGCAAGCCCCAGGCGGTGACCCAACCGGGCTTGCGGGCGGCCTTGGAGCGGCTGATCGAACCGACGGCGCGGGGTTCCCCGAGTAATCCGTTGCGCTGGACGATCAAGAGTACCTACCGACTCGCCGCCCAGTTGCAGGCCGCGGGTTATGCGGCTAGCGCGACGTCGGTGCGGCGGTTGCTGGTAGCCCTGAAGTACAGTCTGCAGAGTAATCGCAAGACGCGGGAGGGTCGTCAACACCCGGATCGGGACGGCCAGTTCCGCTACATCAGCGACCGGGTGCAGGCCCGTCGCCGCCGGGGTGAGCCGGCACTCTCGGTCGATACCAAGAAGAAAGAAGTGCTGGGAAACCTGAAGAATGCGGGGCCGACGTACTGTCCGCCGGGGAAGCCGCCGCTGGTCAAGACGCACGACTTCCCGGACCCGAAGTTGGGCAAGGCGGTGCCGTACGGCGTGTACGACATTCACGCGAACGAAGCGGGGGTGTCGGTGGGGATCAGTCACGACACGGCCGAGTTTGCGGTGGCGGCGTTGCGGCGCTGGTGGACGAAGTTGGGCCAAGAGCGTTACGGCCGGGCGAAGCGGGTGCTGGTGACGGCGGACAGCGGCGGGAGCAACAGTGCGCGGTCGCGGCTGTGGAAAGTGGAACTGCAACGGTGGGCGGACGAGACGGGCTTGATCGTGGAAGTGTGCCACTATCCGCCGGGGACGAGCAAGTGGAACAAGATCGAGCATCGGCTGTTTTGCCACATCACGCGGAACTGGCGGGGCCAGCCGCTGGAGACGTTGGAAGTGGTCGTGGAAACGATTGGCAAGACGACGACGACCACGGGATTAGAAGTCCATGCCTGGATTGATGCAGGCACCTATCAGCGTGGCCGGAAAGTGAGTGATCGGGAATTGGCAGAATGCATCATCAAGCGTCAAGATTATCACGGCGAATGGAACTACGAAATCCATCCGCGCGTGCCCTAATATCAGGTAACTTATTGTGGCGCGACTCCTAACGAAGCATGGGCAGGCCGACGATGAGCGGCAAGCCAAACGTGTACAGCAGCGTGGACGGATCGACCGCACGGGTGGAGGAATTCCAGAACAGCGACACGGTCTGATAGAGGTAGTAGAGCGGTAGGACGACCAGCGAGCCGGTAAAAAGCAGGTCGCTGGCCCCCGAGCCGGGCAAGTCCCACTTGAGGATGCGGGCGTCGGCCGTGGCAGTCTCTTTGATCTTCGTGCCCTTGGGCTTGCCGCGACGGGGCGGTTGCGCGGGGCGAACCGGGTCGGACTTCGCGGACGGGGCGGCTGCCGCACCCCCGCCGCCGCCCGCGTTGGCGCGGTGGGCCGCACTCGCGGCGGTGGGCCGGGCCGATTGCGGGATCGCGGGGGCGGTCCCGCGTTCGATCGCCTGAATCGTTTGCACGACGACTTCGGCCGACTCCGGCCGCGCGCCGGGTTCTTTGGCCAGCAGCCACATCACCAGGTCCGACACCGCCCGCGGCAAATCCGACCGGAGTTCGGCTGGCGGACTGGGGTGTTGTGCGGCCACCGCGAGCAGGATCGCCACCGAGTTGGCTCCCGTGAACGGCGGCCGGCCCGTACAGAGGCGGTACAGGACGCAGCCCAGGCTGAACAGGTCGCAGCGGCCGTCCACGGCCGCGCCTGCTGCTTGCTCGGGGGCCATGTACGCAGGCGTACCGAGGACCGCCCCTGGCCCGGTCAGGCCTGCGTCATCGGTGGCCGCACGCGCGAGTCCGAAGTCCAGAATCTTGACCCGGCCGGCCTCGCCTTCCAACCACAAGTTCGCCGGCTTGATGTCGCGGTGAACCAGGCCGACCGCGTGCGCTGCGGCCAGACCCTGCGCCACCTCACGGCCAATCCGCAAGACCTCGCCCACGGGCACCACCCGGTGACGCTTGAGCCGCTGATTGAGCGACTCTCCTTTCAAAAACGGCATGGTGATGAAGGGGACACCGCGATCCTCGCCGACCTGGAAAATGGGGACGATGTGATCGTGTTCGATGGCCGCCG
>JANNQE010000622.1:0-3199 GCA_031441625.1 Planctomycetia bacterium | reverse complement strand
CGGCGCTGGCCGTGTGGCACGCCGACGAAGCGGCCGCCAACCTGGACGACACGTTCGCCGGGCTGCTGAACCCGGACAAGGGGCTGAACACCCCCGACGACGTGGCCGCCGGCATCCGGCACATCCTGTCCGAGTACATCGCCGAGGACGCGAACGTCCGCGGGCCGGTGCGGCTGTTCCTCCGCGACTCGGCCGTGTTGGTGACGCACAAGGCCGACGGGGTGCCGGACGGCAAGGGGCAGGAGTTTCGCGACTACTTCGACTTCAAAGAGCCGGTGCGGATGATGCCCCCGCACCGCGTGCTGGCCGTCAACCGCGGGGAGCACGAGAAGGTGCTGCGGGTGAAGATGGAGTGCGACGCCCAGCAGGCCAAGTTCATCACCTTCGACTGCCTGCCGCTGGCCGACCACCCGCACAAGGAGTTCATCATCCCGGCGATGGAAGACGCCGTGGACCGCCTGCTGCTGCCCAGCCTGGAGCGCGAGATCCGCAAGGAGATCGGCGAGTTCGCGCAGGACCACGGGGTGGACATCTTCGCCCGCAACCTGCGGAGCCTGCTGCTCAAAGCGCCGCTCGGCGGGCGGAAGGTGTTGGCCGTGGACCCCGGCCTCCGCACCGGGTGCAAGCTGGCCGTCCTCGGCGAGACGGGCGAGCTGATCGAGCACGGTGTGATGCATTTGCCGACCATTCAGAAGAACTCGAACGGCAAGCAGAAGCTGGAGCAGTTCATCCGCAAGCACGGCATCGAGATCATCGCCATCGGCAACGGCACCGCCTGCCGCGACGCCGAACAGGTGGTGTCCGACGTGATCGCGGACTTGGCCGACCGCCGGGCCAACCCGCGGCCGGCCGCCGCCCCCGCCCTGCCGCCGGTGGTGTCCGAGACCGTGCAGGTGGCCGCGGTGGAGACCGTCGCCGCCGTCACCGCTCCGGTCGAGTCGATTACGTCCGCCCCGATGACCGGCGTGGCCGAGGTGGTCAGTTCGTCCACCCCGCTGCCGACCGGTGAGAGCGTGCCCGCGTCCGACACGGCCGTCAACCCGCCCCCGCTCCCGACGGCACCCGCCCCGGTCGCCCCGCCGCCGCCGCCGGTCGAGAAGATCGACCTGGACGGCCTGCCGGAAGCGCCGGCCGAGATCAGCTACGTGATCGTGAACGAGGCGGGCGCGAGCGACTACTCGGCCTCGCCCATCGCCAAGGAAGATTTCCCCGACCTGGACGCCACCGTCCGGGGCACGGCCAGCATCGGCCGGCGGCTGCAAGACCCGCTCGCCGAACTGGTGAAGGTGGACCCGCAGCACGTCGGCGTCGGGCTGTACCAGCACGACATGCGACCGAAGTATCTGAAGGAGTCGCTCGAAACGGTCATCGAGAGTTGCGTGAACACGGTCGGCGTGGACGTGAACACGGCCAGCGTGCCGCTGCTGCGGCACGTGTCCGGGTTGAACCAACTGGTGGCCCGCGAGATCGTCGAGTTCCGCGCCAAGAACGGCCCGTTCCGCACCCGCGAGCAGTTCAAGAGCGTGCCGCAGTTGGGCGAGGTGCGGTTCACCCAGGCGGCCGGCTTCCTGAAGATCCGCGCCGGCGACGACCCGCTCGACAACACGTGGGTCCACCCGGAGAGCTACCACATCGCGCGGAGCGTCCTGGAGGCCATCGGGCACACGCCGGCCGACCTGACCGACAAGGCGAAGCTGGCCGACATCCGGCAGAAGCTGACCACCCAGAACCCGGAGGCCATCGCCAACCACTTCAAGGTGGGCGGGCCGACCGTGCGGGACATCTTCGACGCCATCGCCAAGCCCGGCCGCGACGTGCGGGAAGACCGCCCCGCCCCCATCTTCCGGAAGGGAGTGCTGAACCTCGAAGACCTGCAACCGGGCATGGAGCTGAAGGGCGAGATCCTGAACGTGGTCGACTTCGGCGCGTTCGTCGACGTGGGCCTGAAGGACAGCGGGCTGATCCACATCAGCCAGATGGCCAACCGCTTCATCAAGTCGCCCTACGACGTGGTGAACGTGGGCGACGTGGTGAGCGTGTGGGTGAACAGTGTCGATCCGGACCGCCGCCGGGTGTCGCTCAGCATGATCCCGCCAGGCCAGGAGCGGACGTTCGACCGCCCGCCGGAGATGCAACAGCAGCGCCCGCCGCAACAGCGCCAAGACCGCCCGCCGATGGACCGCCCGCCGCCGCAACAGCGGTTCGACCGCCCGCCGATGCCGCAACAGCGGCAGGACCGCCCGCCGCAGCAGCAGCGCCCGCCGATGGACCGCCCGCCGCAGCAGCGGTTCGACCGCCCGCCGCAGCGGCAGGACGGCCCGCCGGGCGACCGCGCCGGGTTCATGCCGCGGCCGCAGCCGACCGTGCCGCCGCCGGTGCGTCCGGGTCAGGGCAAACCCGGCGGCCTGTACCGCGGGCCGGCGCTGCCGCAGAGTGGCCCGCCCCGCCCGCCGTTGGACGCGCCGCCGCCGGTCGCCGCCGAGGGCACCCCGCCGGCCGAGGGCACGACCCCGCCGCCGCCGAAGGTGAAGAAGTCGGGTGCCAAGCTGACCAGCCAGCAGAAGACCGGCAAAGCGCCGCTCAACACCTTCTCCGAACTGGCGGCGATGTTCACCACCCCGCCCGCCGCCGCACCCAAGCCCGCCCCGGAGGCGAAGCCCGAGGAGCCGAAGGCGGACGAGCAACCGAAGGCGGACGAGACGCCGAAGCCGGAGTAGTGCCGCCCTGAAGGGGCGGATTCTGTCAGCCCAGGCCGAAGGCCTGGGTTCGGAATTGACCTTCAGCCCCCGCCCTGAAGGGGCGGGTTCACGTGAACCCGCCCCGTCAGGGCGGTTCCCATTTCGCCGCGGCCCCAGGCCTGCGCTCGCCTGCGGCTCGCTCCGACCTGGGCTGACAGGACCCGGCCTTTCAGGCCGAAGCGGGAGCGATCACGAACACCCGACATCGGGTGACAGATCGACAGTAGGTCGTGGTCGAGCGACCGCGGAGCGGTAGCGAGGCCCGACGGCGGACCACCCCGAAACGGAGGCCCGACCGTGAGGGAGGGTGCCAGAGGCGTCTGGTGGCCACCCACCACGTCCGGGCGCCGACAAACCCCGGGTGGCCCGCGGGCCGCACCCACCCAACCGGAGCCGGTAGAACCCCACCGACAGTCGATATGTAAACCCGAGTGGGGTGTTAGTGATAGGAACCCCCTAGG
>JANNQE010000621.1:0-2055 GCA_031441625.1 Planctomycetia bacterium | reverse complement strand
GAGCGGGCCACCCTACAGTTCGGTCACACCGCCGCCCACTTCGTCGCAATCACCGCCAGGTCCGGCTCGCTCCCGGTGCGATCGGCGCTGAAGTAGTACGCCTCCAGCTTGGCAATCGTGGCGTCCAGGTCGGCGCGCTGCGGGGCGGTCAGCGTGCCCGACGCCCGCGCCCGGTGCAGCAGTTCCATCACGCTGAAGGCGTTCAGGTCGGCCGGCAGTGCGCCGGCGGTGGCGGTCGGCTTCCGCAGGGCACTCCGCAGGAGCAGCGCCAGCCCGCCGAGCAGCAGCACGCCCAGCACGCCCCCGCCGATGACCGCGTACAGCCCCAGGTTGCTCTTCTGGCCGTACACCTTGTCCAGTTGCACCTGTTGCGGGACGGCCACCAGGTCGGCGTCTTGATACCGCTGGTAAATCAGCCCGTCGTCCGCCTTCGTCGGCAGCTTCACGGTGGCGAAGGTGAACGCCTTGGGCAACTCCGCCTGCCCGTCCTGGCCCTTCAGTGTGATCGTCCAGGTGCGTTCGCTCACCACCCCGTTCGCCGACTGTTCCTCCTCGAACTTCTTCACCGCCAGCCCGCCGTCGTCCACCTTCTCGACCTCGAACCCCGCCGACTCGACCGTCGCCAACTGCTCCAGACTCGGGATGAGTCCGATGCCCACCGCCTTGATTTCGAGGAGCAATTTCTTCTTGTCCGCCTGCCGCTCGTCGAGCACCTGCGAGACGGTCAACTTGTCGAGCGGGCGGGCCTCCTGCGTGCCCTTGCAGTCGATGGGCACGGCCGGCGATTCAATGGGCAGCACGGCATAGCCCGACGTGTCGAGGAAGTCGAGGTCGATGCGGAGGGGCGGGATTTTGTCCACCTGCGGGCCACGGGGCTTGAGCAGCAGGTAGGCGTAGGGGGTGTACCGCCAGCCGAACTCGTTGGCGATGGCCCGCGAGTTCACCTTCTCGTCCTGAAAAGTGACCGTCATCACCTCGAAGTGCTCCTTCAGCACCTCGCGGGCGGCGGCCTCGAAGCGGTCCTTGTAGTCGGCCGTCGGCCGGCCGTAGTTGTACGAGAAGTACCCGCCCGCGTTCTGGTTCTGCAGGTAGCGGCTGAACCCGCCGCTCTCCCGCTCGATGTCGCGGGTGTGCTTCAGGTTGACGAACACGCCGAACGGCTGACCGCTGCCCACCTGCGTGCTGCCGTCCACCACCGTTTGCAACTGGATCTCGCGAACCAGGTCGGCGTAGTAGTCGAACACCTTCTTCGCCTCGGCCGCCTGCTTGTGCTCCTGCACGATCTCGAACCCGGCCTTCAGGTAGCGGAACTTGAGTTGCGGCTTGGCCCCGCTCATGCGGGTGAACAGCTCGTTGGCGAAGCGGTCCATGTGCTTCTCGGCCACCTGCGGGGGCAACGCCAGCAGTGCGGCGCGGATGCGGGCCGGCTCCTTCGCGGCCGGCTGCTTGTCTTCGGTAATCATGCCCAGGTCGGACGCGCCCAGGCTGGCGTAGAACCACTGCTCGTACACGAGGTTGGTCCGCTCGTCCTCGGGCAGCTTGGCGGCCACCTTGGCGTACTCGTCGGCGGCCTTCTGGAAGGTGTCGAACGCCCGCTGCCGTTTGGCCGAGAAGTCGTTCGCCTTCGACAACTCCTGCTTGTAGTTCAGTTCGTCGTGCGTGATGCTGGCCTGCGCGAGCAGCAGCGCCCAGTGGTCGGGGAACTTGGCCAGCCCGTCGGCGATGGTCTGCTTGGCCACCACGTACCCGGTCAGCACCTCTTCCTGAATGTCCTTCTTCTTCCGCTTCGTCTTCTGCTTCTCCTGCTCGGCGGGTTCGCGCCACAGGCCGGCCAGGTTCGCCCGCATCTGTTGAGCCAACCCCGCCAGCGTCCGCGGTTGCAGGGTGCCGAGCGGGCCGAACACCTTCTCGATCGCCTCCGTCTTGTACACCTCGGCACTGCTGTGGCAGGCGGTGAAGGCTTTCACCACCAGTTCGTCGTCCGGAAACTTCACCGGCAGCTTCTTGATGCGGGCGACCCACTCGCCCAACTCGGTCAGGTTCCGCTCCTGCTTG
>JANNQE010000620.1:0-10962 GCA_031441625.1 Planctomycetia bacterium | reverse complement strand
CCGCGGGCGGCACGCCCCCGCTCCCGGCTGCCGGCCACCGCTACAATTGCGGCATGACGCAGCCGCCGCACCAATTGCCCCGCTACTTCGCCCCGGATCGCCCGCGGTTCGATGCCGTCATCGACGTGCGGTCGCCCGCCGAGTTCGCCGACGACCACATCCCCGGTGCCGTCAACCTGCCCGTGCTGAGCGACGACGAGCGCGCCCGCGTGGGCACCATCTACAAGCAGGTGAACCCGTTCGAGGCCCGCAAGGTGGGCGCGGCGCTGGTGTCGCGGAACATCGCCCGGCACATCGACGAACACTTCGCCGACAAGCCGAAGGAGTACCGCCCGCTGGTGTACTGCTGGCGGGGCGGGCAGCGGTCGGGCAGCTTCGCCCTCGTGCTCGGGCAGATCGGGTTCCGCACCACCCTGCTCGGCGGCGGGTACAAGACGTACCGCAACGAGGTGATGGACGGCCTGCGGGAGATCGCCCCGCGGTTCGACTTCCGCGTGCTGGCCGGACGAACCGGCAGCGGCAAGACTCGCGTGCTGCGGGAGGTGGCGGCGCTCGGCGGGCAGGTGCTCGATCTGGAAGAGTTGGCCGCTCACCGCGGGTCGCTGCTCGGCTCGGAGCCGGGATACCCGCAGCCCCCGCAGCGGCTGTTCGAGTCGCGGCTGTACGGGCGGCTCTGACAGCTCGATGTCACTCGCCCCGTGTGGGTGGAGGCCGAGTCGAGCAAGATCGGGCAGGTGCATTTGCCGAACGAGCTGTGGCTGGCGATGAAGGCGGCCGGCGGGGTGGAACTGCACGTGAGCACGACCGAGCGGGCGGACTATTTGCTGCGAACGTACCGCCACTTCGTGGAAGACCCGGACGAGTTGAAGCGGCTGGTCCGTCGCCTGCGGCACCGGCTGAGCGAGTCGGTGGTGGGCGGGTGGGTGGCGGACATCGACGCCGGGCGGTGGGCGGAGTTCGTCGCCGACGTGCTGGAGATGCACTACGACCCGGCGTACCAGCACTCGCGGGAGCGCGACTTCCCGCACGTCGCGGAGAGCCTGACCGTCGAGAGCCTGAGCGACGAGGGCGTGCGGCAGGCGGCGGGTGAGTTGCTGGCGGTCGGGAGTGGGATGCCATTCCCATGCCGCGGAGCGGCGGCAGAAGTTAGCCAGGGGTGAAGCGAGCGGAGCGAGCGCAACCCCTGGAACCCGTCACCAAGTTCACAAGCCCCGGAGGGGCGACAGTCATCGGCACTGTCGCCCCTCCGGGGCTTGTTCTCATTTTGCCTGTTTTTCCAGGGGTTCCGTCGCTCGCCTGGGGCTCGCCGACTTCACCCCTGGCTAACATCGGTCGCCGCTCCGCGGCTGAGTCACGGCTCATGACTTTCCAGGTCTGGCGGTCACTGCGCCGCTCACTTCGTCAGTTGTCGTCTGGGGAGGAGTTGGAGGGCCGGAGGCACTGGCGGGTTGACGGCCGGCGGGGTGTCGAGTGGCACGCGGGTGAGGGCGGTGCCGGCCCGCAGGAACGCCCCCTCGCCCGGCTCCAGGCCCGGCGGGGTGGTCCGCCAGCCGGGGCCGGTGGTCGCCCACGCGCGCCCCGACTCGAACAGCCCGGACATCTTCGCCTTGTCGAAGTCGGAACTGCCGAACGGCACCCGCTCGGCGGGCGGGATGGCGGCGATGTGGTAGTTCATGCCGGTCAGCAGGCAGGCGGTGTACATCTTCAGCAGGTCGCCACGGGTCTCGGCGTAGATGAGCGCGGACGCGCTCGTGCTGGCGATTGGCAGCGCCCGCGGGGGCACGTGGTCCGGGTCGGCGTACAGCTTACCGGCCACCAGGGCGTACAGGTTCGACCCGTACAGGCACGTGCGGTCCGGGTTGTTGCGGCACCCCTTCGGCAGGTACGGCGGGCGGAAGAAGAGGGCGTTGCTGACCGACCCGTCGGTGTGCAGTTCGTCGAACGGCTGGCCGTCCACCGTGACGCCGATCCGCACCGGCGGGAAGAAGCCGGGGATGGCACTCGACGCCAGCAGGATGCTGCGGAACAGGTCGAGCGCCTCGGGCGTGCCGCGGGCGGCGATCTCGCCCATGTCCCAGTACACCGGGCGGCGGGACTCCAGTTCGGTGGTGCAGATGTACAGGCGGCGGCCGGCGGCGTGGGCGGCGGCCACCTGGGCGAGCACGTCCGGGGTCGTGTACTTCTCGATCACGTTGGCCAGCGGGGAGTTGTCGGCGAGCGACTCGGTGGCCAGGAAGAGCAGGCGGACGGTCTTGCGGATGCGGAAGATGTCTTTGCTCCGCAGGGTGGTGTACACCTCACGGAGTTCCTCGTCCCGCTCGACGCCGATGAACGCGAGCGGGGCGATGAGCGCGCCGGTGCTCACGCCCGTCACCACGTCGAACGTCGGGCGGGTGCCCGTCTGCGTCCACCCGTAAAGCACGCCGGCCGAGAACGCCCCGTAGCTGCCCCCGCCGGACAGGGCCAGCACGTTCCGCACGGGCGGCAGGACGGCCGGCCGGCGGTCGGCCCGCCACTTCTCGGCGACGACGTACAGGTCGTGCAGGTCGAGCTGGTTGTCGGCCTCCTGCTCGCCGACCGGCTCGAGCAGCTCGACCGGGTTGTACCCCGCCTGGATGGGCGTGGGCCGATCCCCCAGCCGGCCGACACAGCCGACGGCGACGGCGAGCAACACGACCGGAATCACCCAACGGAATACGCGCACCACACAATCCCCCACAGTGGGCCGGCGGGGGATACCAGACGTGCGAACAGCGGGCAAGGGGAGAAGTGCGAGGCGGTGTGCCTGCGGATTTCGGCGAGCGGCGGCCGAGAGGCCGCTGTTGTGTGAAGAAACAGCGGCCTCTTGGCCGCCGCTCGCCCGGAGTGCCAACATCCACCGGGGCACCCAGTGCCGTGCGGTGTGCCACCCGGTTGTGTCGTTCGGGCCGCGGTCGTCACTTCACTTCGCTCACCACCACGTCATCGAGGGCCGGGCCGCACGAGTCGTCGGTCGTCTCGGCGGTGGAAATCTCCAGCGTCGTCTTGGTGTCGGTGGCGGTGAACTCCCAACTCTTCTTCTCCCACTTCATGTCCTCGCGGGTGGCGTCCTTCGGCTCGGCGGTGAACGTCTCCGTCTTGCCGGCGGCGGCCACCGTCACCTTCTTCGTCTTGCCCTCGCCGTCCGGGTTGATGGCCACCATCAGCGTCACCTTGTACTTCGTCCCCTTCTTCGTGGCGAACTCCTGCTTCACCCCGCCCAGCCCCGGCGAGCCGTGCAGGTCCAGGCTCCGCTTCCCCTCGGCCGCCTGCCAGTACCCGCCGATGTAGTCGATCTGCCCCTTCACCACCGTCCACCCCTTGATCTGCGTGTCCTTCTCGTCGAGCGACACGAACGTGTCGGCGTCCGGCCCGTCCTCGAAGCTGCCGTTCACCAGCAGGTTCTCCACCTTCTTCTCGTCCGGCTTCTTCTCGTCCTTCTTGTCGTCGGCACCCGACAGGCCGAGCACGGCGACGCCGAGAATGGCAGACGCGACCAGGAACTTACGCATGACGGACTCCGCGGGAAATGAGACGTGGGCGAACCGCGGGACATTTTACGGCGCGGTCACGTCGAGGTCGGCCAACAGCGCCGCCCACGCGGCCCGCTCGGCGGCCGGGTGGACGAGCGGGCGGAGGCGGTCGCCGGCGGCGCGGAGGGCGGCCAGGAACGCCGGGTCGCGTTCACACCGCAACAGCAGTTCCCGCAGCTTCACCACATCACCGAACGGGAAGTAGCCGGGGTGGTCGTCGCCCAGCAGCCCGACCACCCCACTTGTGGGTGTGCTGAGCACCGGCACCCCGCACGCCACGGCCTCCGACACCGCGCTCGGCCCGCCCTCCGACAGCGAACTCATCACCAGCACGTGACAGCCCGCCAGCGCCCGCACCGCCGCCGCCCGCGGCAGCTCGCCCCGCCACTCGTACCGCGGGTTGGTGGCCTCTTCACGCTTCGCTCGTTCCGTGTACTCGGCTTCCAACACCCCGCCCACCTGCACCACGTGCAACCGCGAATCGGCCGGCACGCGCCGCACCGCCTCGGCCGTCAGCAGCGGGTCTTTCACGGCACGCAAGTGGCCGAGCACGCACACGTCGAAACGATCCGCACGGGGTGTCGGCAGCGGGTGCGGCGGGGTGAAGCTCTGGACGATCACCCGCACCTTGTGGCGGAACTCGGCCGGCACCGCGGCGGCCATCTGGTGTTGCAGGGCGATGACGCGGTCCGCCACACGGAGCGTGTCGTTCAGCACGTGTGCGGTGGAGCCGTCCTGGAAGACGTCGGTGCCGGTGAGGGCGACGCAGGCGGGGCGGTCGGGGAAGCGGCGCTTGAAGTCGGCGACGACGGCGGCCGACTTGACCGCGTGCAGGGCGAGGAGCATGTCACAGTCGCCCGGCCGGAGCGTGACGGTGTGCCCCAGGCTCCGCAAGATGCCCGCCCACCGCAGGGCGGTCACGCGGTTGCCCGTCCGCGACACCTTCGGGGCCGGGCACGCGATTCCGATTGTCGCCATCACCACCTCACCGAACTGGCGACCGTCCGGCGAACCGCCGTCAACCGCCCACGCCGATGATAGGCACCGGTCGTTCGTCTGACGTGCGAGAGCGGAGCGGCCGTGCCGCCGGACAATCGTGACGGCAGGTCATTGCGGTCGGTCGATTTGACACTTACCATATCGTCAATGGAGTTCGCTGCGATGCGTTCTCGCCCCACCCGACCGGAGACTTCACCATGCGGCTGTTCGCTCGCCTCTTCTCGCGGCCCCCCGTCACTCGCGCGGCCACCGCGCGCCGGCCGGCCGCTCGACTCGGGCTGGAAGTGCTCGAAGACCGGATGGTGCTCAACAACCGCTTCGTCGTGCCGGTCGGCTTCCCCGTCGATAACTTCGCCAACTTCGCCACCCTGTCGTCGGCTATGACCACAGCGGGTCTGATCACCGGCGACATCATCCAGATTGAACCCGGTGCCACGCCCGGGAACGTCGTCAACGCCAACTTCACCACGGCCTTCGCGACGGCCACCGTCCTGACGATTAAGGGCGATGACGCCGTGTCCGCGTCGGCCATCCCGCAGTTCACCGTCAGCGACGCCACCACCATCGCGGCGAACCGAACGCTCAACCTGGACAACGCGAACCTGGGCCTGATTACCGCCGGTGCCCTCACCTTCAACGGCAACACCAACATCTCCGACTCGATCTTGGTGGACATCAACTCCAGCGCCGCGCGCGCGCTCACCTTTGCAGGCACGGTGGACAACCTGACCAACTGCACGGTGGTCAACAACACCACCGTGTCGGACGCCCTTGTCTTCATCACCACCAACGCCGCCGGGACGAGTCACCTCATCAGCGGCAATACTTTCGTGTCGAACGCCGCCACCAACTGCCAGGTGGCCTGGAACGGCGGCAGTGGTGTCGCGGTCACGGACCTGCTGACCAACAACACCTTCAGTACCAGCCCTGGGGCGACCACGAACTTCTCGATCGTCATCCAGGAGAGCATTTCCGGCCTGGTTATTCAGAACAACCGCTTCTCGGGACCTGTCAGCACCGGTATCCTTCAGATCACCAATCCCACGAACCTGCAGATCCTGAACAACAGCATCGACCTGAACGCCGCGGCCTCGACCGGCATCAGCATGTCCAACGGGACAGGAACGACCAGCGGCACCATCGCCAACAATGTGATCAAGACCAACGGGACCGGCACCGGTCTGCTGTTCAGCGTGGGGGCTCTCGGTGCGATGAACCTCAAGGTCCAGGGCAACGACTTCCACTCCAACAAGATCGGCGTGCAGGTGATCGCCGGGTTCAACTCCGTGGCCAACGTCGATCTCGGCGGGGGCACGCAGGGCAGCCTGGGGGGCAACAACTTCCGCGGCTACACCGCCGCCGCGACCGCCGCCGCTGGAGCCATCACGACCAACTCTACCACAGGAATTATGGCGGCAAAGAGCAACATCTTTAGCGTGCCCAACCCCCAGACGGTGATCTACAGGAGCGGGGCCGGCACGGTGAACACGACCGGGCAGTTGACCGGCAACGCGGCTACCGTAGCCAACCTGTACAACGACCTGCTTCATCGCGCCGGCAACACCGCCCTGCCGGCCGACGCCGGCAACTGGGTGACCTTCCTGAACAACGGTGGCTCCCTGGCCAGTGTCGCCAGCGCCATCGGTCGATCACCGGAGGCGCTGGGTGTGATCGTCGACGGGCTTTACCAGAAGGTGCTCGGGCGGGCGGCGGACGCGGGCGGGCGGGCCAACTTCGTCACCTTCCTGCAAACCCAGACCGTCGAGCAAGCCATCGTCGAGATGACGAAGTCGGTCGAGTTCAACACCCTGGCCGGCACGGACGGCGGGTTCGTGCTGGCGCTGTACGGCCGCCTGCTCGGCCGCCTCCGCCAGTGCGAGTGACGTGGCCAGTTGGCAGGGCGTCATCGCCGCCAGCGGGCGGGCGGCGGTGACGGCGGGCATCGTCGGTTCGGCGGAGTACCGCGGGCTGGTGGTGCGGACGCTGTACGGGTTCGCGGCGGCTCCGCTCTCGACGGTGGCCAGCATCTTCCCGAACCTGCTGCACCGCACGACCGCGCCGACCGCCGGGGAGATCAACCCGTGGGTGAGTTCCGGCTTCGACACCCTGTCGATTTGCCTCGCCTTCGCCTCCACCGCCGAGTTCGTCATCAACGGGTGACGACAACCGGTGTCGCCAGCCGCGCGTGCAGCCGCCGCAGGCGGGCCAGGTGGACGGCCGGCGGGGAGTCGTCGCCGTGGGCGGGCAGCACGCCGTCGAGCGGCAGGCTGAGTGCGGTGGCGATGCTGGTCGGGATTTGCTCGGAACGCCAGTTCAGGAAGAACGGCGGGCGGACGGGGAACAGCGGCAGGCTGTTGAACAGGTCGCCAGTGAACAGCAGCTTCCGCGACTCGGAGTAGTAGCCGGTGTGCCCCGGCGTGTGGCCGGGCAGATGCACCGCCCGTAGCCCGCCCCACACGGGCAGCAGTTCGCCGGGGTCGAACATGCAGGTCGGGGTGAACGGCCGGTAGTGGAAGAGCTGGCGTGCGACCGCTTCCATCCACCCGGTGACGCGGGTGACGCCGGTGTACGTCGCCTCCCCGCGGTAGTAGTCGGCGTCGAGCCGCGGGCCGGCGATCCACGCCCCATCCTTTTCGGCGAACGGGACGGCGTTCAGCGCGTGGTCGATGTGCCCGTGGGTGAGCAGGATGCCGCGGACGGGCAGGTGGTCCCACCCGCGCCGCTTGAGCGCCCGCCGCAGCAGCCGCGGGCCGGCCGCGAAGCCGGTGTCGATCAGGTACAGCCCGCTGTCGTCCTTCAGCACATGGAAGGTGACGATGGCCGCTCGAATCGCCAGCAGGTCGTCGAACACGGTTCGCCACTCCGGTCAGTTCAATGGACAGTTGAAGCGGCCCGCCTCAGACGAGGAACCGGGCGACCGCTTCTTCGTTCCACTCCATCCCGCTGCCGGGGGTGGTGCTTGCGACTGCGAAGCCGTTTTGCAGTTGTAGCGGGTCGGTCAGAATCGGGTTCCACCAGTCGGCGTACTCCAGCCAGTGGGCCGTCGGCGTGCAGGCGAGCAGGTGGGCGCTCAGTTCCGGCCACAGGTGACTCGACACCCGCAGGCCGGCGGCATGGGCCACGACCGCCGCCCGCATCCAGCCCGTCACGCCGCCGATCTTCATCACGTCGGGCATCAGGTAGTCCGACGCCCCGGCGGAGGTGGCGTGGGTGAGGTCCATCATCCCCCACCAGTTCTCCCCGCACTGGATCGGCGTGCGGGCCTCCCGCGCGACCCGTGCGTGGCCGGCGTAGTCGTGGGCGAGGGTCGGCTCTTCGATCCAGTGCAACCCCTCGGCGTCCAACACCCGCACCCGTTCGATGGCGTCGGTGGGCGTGAGCGACTGGTTGTAGTCCACCATGATGCACACACCCGGCCCGACCGCCCGGCGAACGGCCCGCACCACGGCCACGTCTTCCTCCACAGTCGGGTAGCCGATCTTCGCCTTCACCCCCTTGAACCCGCGGGCCGCCCACGCTTGGGCGGCTCTGGCCGACTCGTCGGCCCCGTCGAACCCGACCGGCCCGTACACCGGGATGGGCTTTTCCACCCCGCCGAGCAGCCGCACTAGGGGCAACCCGCGGGAGCGGGCGAGGGCGTCCCACAAGGCCATGTCGATACCCGCCAGAGCCATGCCGACCAGCCCTTGCGTGCCGAGCATGCGGAACCGCCGGGAGAGCTGCTGTTCCACTTCCCCCGGGGCGAGTGGTTGACCGACCACCAGCGGGGCGAGGTTGCGAACCAGAGTGGCAGTCGGCTCGACCGCGGCGCGGGTGTAGGTGAACGTGAGCGACCGGCCGACGGTGCCATCGGAGGCCGTCACGTCCGTGAGCACGAGCGGGGATTCGGTCACCACCCCGCCGGCCGTGCGGTGTGGCTCGGGCATGGGCACGCACACCGCCCGCACCCGAAGCTCACGGATCGTCAACGAGGGATCGGTTGACACGGACGCCACCTGGGATGGGGACTTCGGAACCGGGGAGCGTCATCGTAGGCGGACGTCACTTCTTCAGCTTCTTCAACTCCTCGGTCATCGCCTTCACGCCCCGGTAGCCGACGAACCGGCTGATCTCTTTGCCGTCGGCGTCGAGCAGCACGCCGGTCGGGTACGCCTCCACCTTGTACTTCTTCACCAACTCCTTCTGGTCGTCGCCGTCCACCTTGACACACACCACCCCGTCGGCGGCGGCGGCCACGTCCTTGGCGGTGAACACCAGCGCGGTCATCGTCTTGCACGGGCCGCACCACTCGGTCTCGAACTTCAGGAACACCGGCTTCTTGTCCGCCGCCGCCTTCTTCATCGCCGCCTCATAGTCCTTCTCGAACGCCACCGGCGTCTCCGCCCGCGGGGCGTCGCGATCCGCCTTGTACGCATCCCGCTTGATCTCGTCCGCCTCTTGCGTGATGCCGGGGTCGAACGAATACAGCTTTCCACTCGCGCCGGCCGTGCCGTCCATCTCCAGCTTCCACGCCTTCCCGCCGGCCCAGCAGAAGTCCGGCGTCCGTCGGATCTTGCCGCCGATCGGGTCATCGTTCTTGGTCCGACTGATGGCCCAAAAGTCCCCCTCTCCGATCACCCCGTCATTGTTCCCATCGCTCACCACCACGTCGTACTCGCTGTCACCGATGGTCACGGCGCCGGCCATAAACCCCCGCCGGCTGTAGCGGATGACGTCCGGCGTCTCGTCCGGCTTTTCGACGACCGCCCAGAACGACACCGGGTAATCGACGGCGGCGTCCGCCCCCTTGGCGGCGTGCGTCGTCTTGAGCGTGACCGCGAATGACGACCACCAACTGTTCCGCAATAACTCGGGCTTGGTCGAGATCGCCTTCTCGTCGGTCAGCTTGCCGTCGCGGTTGGTGTCCACGAACAGCAGGTCGAACGGTTTGCCGGCCTCGGTGCGGGCGAGGGCGATCAGTTGACCCTCCCCGCGGAATTCCTTCGGCCCGAGCGGGATGCGGCCGACCAGATGATCTTTGCCATCGAGCTTTGCCAGATCGGCGGGGGTCAGCTTGATCTCGGTGCCCTTGGGTGAAACCCGCGGGCGGAGGGGCGACTTCGGATCGCCGGGCTTGAACGTGACGGCGGTGCCTTCGGCTTTTGGCTTGGCGACCGGCTTCGGCTCGTCGGCGAGACCGAAAGGAGCAGCGACCAGCAGGAGGAGGGCGGACGTGCGACGTGTGAACACCGGGAATCTCCGATGGAGCGGATGTGAACGTTATCGCCGCTGTGGTGAATGAGGCAAGCGGGCACTCACGCCGGCCACGCGGCGTTTTGGAGTACCACACGATAACCGTCGGGGTCTTCGAACGTCTTTCCCAACTTGTCCCAGTACGGGTTGAAGGCTGTCACCGGGTTGGAACCCGCCAGTTCCAGTCTGGCCACCGCCGCCCGCCACTCGGTCTCGTCTGGCAGGTAGAAGACGAGCAGGTGGTCTTCGGTCGGGGCACGGCCGACCGTGTGGCCCCGCTTGCGGGTGAACTCCAGGTGGTACGCCGCCCTCTTGTGTCCGAGCATCACCCCGTCGAACCCGTCGTGGTCGGCGAACTCGGACAGCACGTCGAACCCCAGCCCGTCGCGGTAGAACGCCACCACCGCGGGCAGGTCGTCGGTCGGTCGGGCGATTCGCAGGTGGGCAGTTGGTGTGGGCACAGTTACCACTCCAGCCGTGCGGTCAGGTCGTCCGACGGCTGCCGTTCGACCGCCAGCCGCCGGCTCTCGAACACCCCGCCGAACAAGCCAAAGATTGTCAGCCTCGGTTCGGCGTCATCGACGAGTTGGATGATCAGGTTGTCCACGCAGAACCGCGGGCCGGTGGGGGTCGGGCTGGCGACCTCAACCGGCACCCGGAGCCGGGCGACGCGACAGCGGTATCCGGTCCCGAGCAGTTGCGCGTCGAATACCGAGCCGAGGCCGGCGATGTCGCACACGTCGAAGTGAATCCCCTCCCGCCAGCGGAACTGATCCCGCCACAGCCACCGCGGGAGGAGCGAGAGGGGGGCACCCGGATCGAGAACCGAGCCGGGGGTGTCGAAGTACCGCGTCATCTCGGCGTGGCACTCCTCGACCGTCGGCTTGTCAAGGGGGTTCGGGGACGGGAGCGGGGTGCCGTTCGGCCCGGCGGCGGTGTCGGTGATCAGATCGGCACTCATGGCGAACCCTCGCGGATCGATACCACATTATCGAGACTTCTCGCTGGACGCGACAGGCTTCGGCGCAAGTTCTGACTGTTGCTGCTGTTAAATTCTGTTTCGAGACTGCAATCGGACACTCGACGGACAACTAGATCACACTGGCTGAATACGTCTGCCACCAAGGTCGATGGTTGTCTGGCTTCACACATTCAGCGGCCGGCCGGTCTACGTCCACTT
>JANNQE010000619.1:0-1955 GCA_031441625.1 Planctomycetia bacterium | reverse complement strand
GGCGGCGGTGTGCTTTCGGCACAGGTACATGGCGATCATCCGCGGGTGGCTCACCGTCCAAGTCCGCGCCGACGAGGCGGAAGCGGGCCGTCGCGTTCGCCTGGTACGTCAGCTTCATCCCGCGGGCACCGAGGATGTCGCCGAACATGTTCGGGGCGAACGACTGCGCGGCCTGCGTGCCCCCCTCCGACTGGCGGGCGAACCCGCCGCCCACGTCCGGGGCAGTCGGCGAGGGTGCTGCCGGGGTGGGGGTGCTCGGCGTGAACGGCGTGGGCTGTGGCTGTTCCCCGACACCCACACCGGGCGTGCCCACCGGCGGCGTCATCACGCCGGGGTCGGTCGGGAACACGGGCGAGCCGGTCTGTGGCCCGAAGACGACCGGCGGGGTCTGCGGACAGGGGATGACGACGACCGGCGGGCACGGCACGAGCGGGGCCACGAGCGGGCGGCGCGGTTCGTCGGCAAACCCCGCGGTGGTCGCCAGGAGGCCGATGCCGAATGCAAGTGGGGTACGGCGCATTGCTGGCATCCGTGTTCAGAACAGGCGGAACAGCCCGATTTATCGGCCCCACCCATCCCCCCGATTCATTGAATCCCACCAGAAATGGTCTACCGATTGGCGAACGGCGCGACGTGAGTCCGCCGGTGTTGTCTCCAGCAGCAGCGTGTCCACGTCGCCGGCCACTTCCACCGCCTTGCCGCTCTTGGCGATGATGTTTGCCCGCAACGCCCGGTTCGTGCAGGCGTGCCGGTTCGACAAGCAGTCGTCCTTCCGCCGCCAGATGCGTGACTGCTCCGCCCTTATCATCGACGACATCCAGTTCTTCGAGAAGAAGGTGGGGTCGCAGAAGGAGTTGATCCAGACTATCGACTCGCTCATCGCCGAGGGCAAGCAGATCGTGGTGTCGGCCGACTGTCACCCGAAACTGGCGGAGGAGCTGATGCCGGAGTTGATCGACCGGCTGCTCGGCGGTGCCGTGTGGCCACTTCAACCGCCGGACGACGTGACGCGGCTGGACATCCTGCGGAAGAAATCGACCGGCGGGTCGAGCATCCCGGAAGTGGTGCAGAAGTACCTGGTCCGGAATCTGAAGGGCAACGTGCGGGAGCTGGAAGGGGCGATCAACAGCGTGCGGCACTTCGCCAAAGTGACCGGCCGGCCGGTCGACGCTGCATTGGCCCGCCAGGCGGTGGGCGACCTGCTCCGGCACACGGTGCGGACGATCTCGCTGGCGGATGTCGATGAGGCGGTGTGCTCGGTGGTGGGCGTCACCCGCGGGGTGTTGCAGTCGAAGGCGCGGACGTGGACGGTGAGCCACCCGCGGATGATCGCCATGTACCTGTGCCGAAAGCACACCGCCGCCACTTACGGCGAAGTGGCGAAGCACTTCGGGGCGAAGACGCACAGCACGGCGGTGGCCGCCGAGAAGAAGGTGCGGGCGTGGCTGACGGCGAACGCCAAACTGCGATTAGGGGACCGCGAGTGGGCAACGAAAGACCTGATCGACCGCATCGAGCGGGAGTTTAACCGCTGATCCGTGCTTCGCCCTGAAAGGGCGGGTTCTGTCAGCCCAGGCCGTAAGGCCTGGGTTCGCTTCACACCGCCGCCGGTTCCTCGACCAGCGCCCGGAGAGCCTCCGGCGCGAAGTCGGCCCCGTTCGGCCACGTCACCGTGCTGCACACCGGGTCAAGTTCTGCCCGGCCGAAGAACTCGGGGGCACGAAGCGGACCGAACACGGGGCCGTCGTCGAATAAGGGGCGAACGTCCACCTCTCCGCGGGTGCCGTCGTTGAACGCCAGAAACAGCCGGTGAGGGCCGCGGTGTTCGACCGTCAGAATACGCAAGATCATGACGCGACTCCGCGGTTGATCCAGGAGCAAAGGCGGCCGGATGGCGTTGGAGTTAAAGCATGAGCGTGATGTTTTTGAAAAAAAACGCAGTAGCGTGTAATACA
>JANNQE010000618.1:0-7652 GCA_031441625.1 Planctomycetia bacterium | reverse complement strand
GCGGCACCCGCACGCCGAGATCTCGGCCATCACGTCACGCGACGTTGGCAAGCCGGTGTCGGCCGAGCATCCCATACTGTTGAACCGCTGCGACCTGCCGATGGAGGCGTTCGACCCGGACGCACTCCAGGCGAAGGGCGTGCAGGTGGCGTTCGGCTGCCTGCCGCACGGGGTGAGTGCCGAGGCGACGAAACCGCTGCTCGAACGCGGCATCCGCGTCATCGACCTGAGTGCCGACTATCGGCTGAAGGACGCGAACGTCTACGCCGAGTGGTACGGTAGCGCACACCACGACACCGCCAACCTGAGCCACGCCGTTTACGGCCTGCCAGAACTGTTCCGCGAGCAAATCCGCACGGCGAAGCTGGTGGCGAACCCCGGCTGTTACCCGCAGACGGCGATCCTCGGATTGGCCCCGTTGGTGGCGGCGAAGTTGATCGACCTGACCACGATCATCGTAGACAGCAAGAGTGGCATCAGCGGCGCCGGCCGCACGCCGAAGCTGCCGTACCACTACCCGGAGTGTAACGAGAGCTTCTCGGCGTATGGCGTCGGCACGCACCGCCACACGCCGGAGATCGAACAGGCGCTGAGTCACATCGCCGGCGTGCTGATTCAACTCATCTTCACCCCGCACCTCACGCCGATGGACCGCGGCATCTTCAGCACCATCTACGCTACGCTGACACAGCCAATGACCGACGCCGATCTACTGAGCCTGTACCGCGAACACTACGCCGGCGAGCCGTTCGTGCGGGTGCGGGACACCCTGCCGACCACGAAGGACACCGCCCACACGAACTATTTAGATGTGTGCCCGCGGAGCGTGCGGGGCCGGGCGGTCGTGCTGGCGTCGGAAGACAACCTGGTGCGGGGCGCGAGCGGCGTGGCCGTGCAGAACTTCAACCTGATGTTCGGGTACGATGAACGCGAAGGGTTGCGATAGCGGAGGGTTGTCATGCGCTTCCCGAAGTGGCCGCGGTGGGTGTGGCGGTGCTACGCGGCCACGTTCGCGGCGGTGGCGACGTTCGTGGTCTGCTCGCTGCTGCCGATGTGGTCGGTTCAGTATTGGGGGGTCGGCTATGCGTGTATCGAGCTCAGACCTAACGGCACGCTCTGGGAGATGCTCACATTCAGAAAATCCGGTCTGGAGCCAGATGACTGGTTCGTTCTGTATGAGTGGAAAAGGCCCGCCATCACGACCGCCGTGTTCGTTCACATCGCAACAATCGTGGGGGCGTTGCTCGGCGGGATTCGGTGGCGGAAGCAGAAGCAGGGACCAACAGAACCGGAACGCGGATGACGCGGAAGGAACGCGGAAAACACGGATCAGACCGAACTCGGATTTTGTTTGATCCGCGGCATCCGCGCTGTCCGTGTCATCCGCGTTCCTGCCCTGTTGTGTCCTCTCAACCCCACCACCCCGCGGCGATTTCCGCCGCCCGGCGCGTCCGTTGCTCGTGGCCCCGTCCGCCACCCCGTATTGACCCCTTTTTCCCGCCGGCTTAGATTTCCCTACTGACTTCCCTGCGCGGACGGACCCCTTTACCGAGATTCCCGACCATGGCGACCGCAACGGCCGGCGACGCGACCAACACGGCAATGAAGACCGGCTTCCTGGACAAGCTCGGGGACGCCTTCAACGGGGTCGTCGAAGGCAGCCTGAATTTCGTCACGCGCCTCTTCGGCACGGCCAACGAGCGGGCGGTCAAGGCCATCGGGTACACCCGGCCGAAGAACGCCGTCGCTCACACCATCGCCCCCGGCTCCGTGCTGGCCAAAGTGAACGCCCTCGAAGAGCAGATGAAGGCGCTGAGCGATGACGCCCTGAAGGGGCTGAGCGTCGGCTACCGCGAGCGGGTGAAGAAGGGCGAGACGCTCGACCAACTGGTGCCCGAGGCGTTCGCCGCCTGCCGCGAGGCCGCCCACCGCACCAAGAACATGCGGCACTACGACGTGCAGATTGTGGGCGGGGCCATCCTGCACGGGTACGGCAGCAACATGGGGGCCATCGCCGAGATGGTGACGGGCGAGGGCAAGACGCTGTGCGCCACCCTGGCCGCGTACCTGAACGCGCTCGAGGACAAGGGCGTCCACGTCATCACCGTGAACGACTACCTGGCCCGCCGCGACTGCGAATGGATGCTGCCCATCTACAACGCGCTCGGCGTGAGCGCCGCGTACATCCAGGGCGACCAGGACAACGAGACGAAGCGGAAGGCCTACGAGTGCGACATCACCTACGGCACGGCCTCGGAGTTCGGGTTCGACTACCTCCGCGACAACATGAAGTCGGGCCGGCACGACGACGACAAGTTCCACCCGTACTACCGCCAGGTGCAGCGCACCCCGCTCAACTACGCCGTCATCGACGAGGTGGACAACATCCTGATTGATGAAGCGCGGACGCCGCTCATCATCAGCGGGCCGGCGTACACCGACATCAAGAACTACGAGAAGGCCGACGAGGTCGCCCGCAAGCTGACCGAGATGGAACGCAAGGGCCGGCAGGAACTGCTGGCGAGCCGCCCCGACCTGCGGGCGCAGGGCACCGAGGGCGACGGCCTGTCGGTCATCATCCCGGTCGACGCGAAGACGGTGGACCCGCAGAACCCGCCGCCGAAGGGCAAGTACTTCGAGATCAAGGAGAAGGAGCGGAGCATCTACATGACCGACGCCGGGGTGCGCGAGGCGGAGCGGCTGGCCGAAGTCGAGAGCTTCTACACGGCCGGCAACATGGAGTGGCCGCACCTGATCGACAACGCCCTGCGTGCCCACCACATGTTCCACCTGGACCGGCACTACATGATCGCGCCGGACCCGCGGGAGAACAACGCGCTCGGCATCATCATCATCGACGAGGGCACCGGTCGGGCCATGTTCGGCCGCCAGTGGAGCGACGGCCTGCACCAGAGCGTCGAGGCCAAGCACCGCAAGCAGGGCGTGCAGATCAAGCAGGAGACGCAGACGCTCGCCACCGTCACCCTGCAAAACTTCTTCAAGCTGTACAAGAAGCTGGGCGGCATGACCGGCACCGCCATGACGGAGGCGAACGAGTTCTGGAAGATCTACAAGCTGGACGTGGTGGCCATCCCCACCAACCGCCCGCTCGTGCGGCTGACCCACCCCGACCTGGTGTACAAGAACGACGGCGACAAGTGGGACGCGGTGGTGAAGGAGATCGTGGACTTGCACAAGACGACCGCCCGGCCGATCCTGATCGGCACCACCGACGTGGCCAAGAGCGAGCGGCTGAGCGCCCTGCTGAAGCGGCAGGGGGTGAAGCACGAACTGCTGAACGCCAAGCCGGAGAACGTGGCCCGTGAGGCCGAGATCGTCGCCCAGGCCGGCCGCAAGGGGGCGGTGACCATTTCCACCAACATGGCCGGGCGGGGCACCGACATCATCCTCGGCGGCAACCCGGAAACGCTGGCGTGGGCGCGGCTGAAGCAACTGAAGGACGGCGACGGCCGCCCGCTCTACCCGACCCGCCTGGAGATCCCGAACGACATCTGGGCGAAGTCGGTGGCCGAGACGGAGAGCAAGGAGAACATGAAGGCCCAGGGCCGCGAGATCGCGGCGAACGGCGGGCTGCACATCGTCGGCACCGAGCGGCACGAGAGCCGGCGGATCGACAACCAACTCCGCGGGCGGGCCGGTCGCCAGGGCGACCCCGGCAGCAGTCGGTTTTATCTGAGCCTGGAAGACGAACTCATGCGGCTGTTCGGCGGGGAGCGGCTGAAGTCGCTCATGAACAACCCCCTGTTCGGCATGAAGGACGGCGAGGCGCTCGAGTCGGGGATGCTCACCAAGCAGATCGAGAAGGCCCAGCGGAAGGTGGAGGAGTACCACTTCGAGCAGCGGAAGAACCTGCTCGACTACGACGAGGTGATGGACTTCCAGCGGAAGCGGACCTACGCCACCCGCCAGGCCATCCTGGACGGCCGCAACCCGCGGGCGATGGTCCTGGACATGATCGACGGGCAGGTGAAGGAGGCGGTGGCCCGGTACACCGACGACAAGTACGGCCCGGCCAGCTTCGCCACCTACGCCGGCAACGAGCTGAGCTGCGAGTTCGACGGCTCCGACTTCCGCGGGTGCGGGCCGGACGAGGCCATCTCGCTGGCCATTGACCGCGCCGCGAACGCCGCGCCCACGTTCATCGGCGAGGCGGTGGACGAGAGCCTGAACCCGAACGAGGACGCGAAGGACTGGAAGTGGCAGGAGTTGTGCCGCGCCATGAACGCCCGCTACGGCCTGTCCACCGACCCGGCCGGGCTGAAGAAGGTCGGCCGCGAGGCGGTGAGCGAGTACCTCATCCCGCTCGCCCAGCAGGCGCTGGCCAAGACCGACCTGTCCGGCGGGCGGCGGTTCCTCGAACCGGCCTACCCGCTCGAATCGCTCATCGACTGGGCGCGGCAGAAGTTCACCCTGAAAGTGACGCTCGACGAGATCGCCCACAAGGAGCCGGCCGACATCCTGGCCACCGTGCGGGGCAAGGTGCGGGACGCCTACCGCCGCAAGGACCAGGAGTTCCCGGTGACGGTCGGGCTGGCCTCATACCTGCCGGAGAAGATGCGGCCCGACCGCCGCCCCGATCGCGACAACCTGTTCCGCTGGGCGACCGAGCGGTTCAGCGGGAGCAGTGTGGCCATCGCCGAGGACGTCATCCGCACCGAGCCGCGGGCGAAGGTGAAGGAGCTGCTGCTGAAGGCGAGCGACACCCGCCTGCCGGCCGCCGACTACCCGGAGATCGAGGCGAAGGTCGACGACGCCTTCAGCGGCACGAAGAAGTCGGAGGCCGACGACGCGAAGGAACTGGCCGAGTGGTGCCGGACCGAGTTGAAGCTCGACATCACCGCGGACGCCCTGACCGGCAAGACGGCCGACGAGGCGAAGGACGAGGTGCTGAACGCCTACGACGCCAAGTACCGCCCGGAGATGCACCAGACGGAGCGGGGCCTGGTGCTCGAGCAGGTGGACGCCGCGTGGAAGAGCCACCTGCTGACGATGGACCACCTCCGCAGCTCGGTCGGCCTCCGCGGGTACGCCCAGGAGGACCCGAAGATCGTGTACAAGCGGGAGGGCATGAAGCTGTTCGACGACATGTGGAAGGGCGTCCACGACCGGGTGAGCGAGGCGGTGTTCCGCATGGAGGACGTGAGCGACGAGGAGGTGAGCGCGGCGATGTGGGCCGGGCAGCAGAGCGTGCGGACGCAGGCGCAGAGTGCGATGCAGGCCCGCGCCGCCGAGGTGAACATGCAGCAGCAGTCGCAGATGAGCACGAACAGCAGCACGCAGGCGGAGAAGAAGCCGGAGACGATCCGCAACGTGGGGGCGAAGGTGGGCCGCAACGACCCGTGCCCGTGCGGCAGCGGGAAGAAGTACAAGAACTGCCACATGAAGGCCGCCGGGGCGTGAGTCGTAGCCCCGAAGGGGCGACCGGGAATAGCCAGGGGTGGAGTGAGCGGAGCGAGCGCAACCCCTGGAAGGCGTCCCCATAACCACCACCGCCCTGAAGGGGCGGGTTCAACGCGAACCCGCCCCTTCAGGGCGGTTCGATTCGCGCCCAAGTTTCCCAGGCCGCCGGTGCCTTCGGCACCTCCGACCTGGGTTGACAGAATCCGGCCCTTCAGGCCGGGGGGGGCATCCACGTCGTCGGCCCTTCCACTCCCGTCGAGAATTCCGTCCCAAATCATTCCCCCCGCGGTTGACCGCCCGCAAATCGCACCCCACATTTATACTGTACACATTTCAACTATTCAACACAGAGGACGTGCCATGTCGGATCGCCCGCCCGCCCGCCTGATCCGCACCGCTGCCGACCTGCGGGCCGCCGGCAACGCCTGGGAGCGAGTCGCCGACGAGGTCGAGTACCCGCTCGCCGAAGTCCGCACGTGGCCGCAGCGGTATCCCGCACGCTGGCAGAAGGCGTTCGAAGCGGCCCTGCAGCGGGCGCTCGTCGAGGCCACGTCGGAGACGATCACGCTGTTGCGGAAGCAACTCCGGTCGAAGAACGCCAAGTCCGTCCGCGAGGCGGGTGCGAAGCTGGTGCAGATTCGCGTCGTGCTGGAAAAGGCCGCCCGCCCGCCGCAGGGCGACACGCAACACCCCACCTCTCCCCCCGGCTACGCCGACCGCCTCCTCGCCCTCGTTCGGGGAATGACCGATGAACAGATCGCGGCTGAAGTGGCTGATGCGTCGAAAGGATGACCAGACTGCGTTGGCCCGCGACGACCCGTCCGCGTTCATCCACTTCGCCCTCCGCGACCCGCACGGCCGCCCGCTCGTTCAGGCTCCCGTTCACCGCGAGTTGCAACAGTTCCTCACGCTCAACTCCCGCGCCCTCGTTGAACTGCCCCGCGACCACGGCAAGACGGTGCAACTCTGCGGGCGGGTGATGTGGGAACTCGGCACGCGGCCCGGCTTGCGGGTGAAATTGGTGTGCGCCACCGACTCCCTCGCCGCCGACCGCAGCCGCTACCTGCGGGAGCAGATTGCTACCAACCCGCACGTCGGCGTGGTGTTCCCGCACCTGCTGCCCGGCCGCCCGTGGATGGCCGAGGCGTTCACCGTGCTGCGGCCTGCGGAGGTGATCGGGCCGAGCGTGGCGGCGTTCGGCGTGGGCACCGGCAGCACCGGCTCGCGGGCGGACCTGCTCGTGTGCGACGACGTGGTGGACGTTCGCAGCTTGCACTGCCCCGGCGAGCGGCGGCGGGTCCGCGACTCGTTCACCAACAACTTGCTCAACCTGCTCGAGCCTGACGGCCGCTTCTGGGGCCTCTGCACGCCGTGGCACCCGGACGACCTGAACGCCCACCTGAAGGCGAACCCGAGCTACGCCGTCTTCCGCCGGGCGGTCGGGCCGAACCTCGAACCCGTGTGGGCGGACAAGTGGCCGAGCGAGAAGTTGGCCGCACGGCGGGCGGAGATCGGCGAGGCGAGCTTCGCACGCGGTTATCGGCTCATCACCATGAGCGAGGGGGAAGTGATGATCCGCCCGGAGTGGGTGCAGTTCTGGGCCGACGGGTGGCCGCGAGAGCAGATCGAACGGACGGTGCTGGCGGTCGATCCGGCGGTGTCGGCGAAGAAAACTGCCGACGCGAGCGCCCTGGTACTGGTGGGGAAAGTGGCGAACGAAGTGCGGGTGCTGGAAGCGATCGCCCGGCGGGTGCGGACGCCGGAGTTGGTGGAGTTGATCGACGCCATCGACCGCCGGTGCCGGCCGGATGTCATCCTGTTCGAGTCGAACGCGGCGTTCGCCGGCATCCGCGATCTGCTGGTTCGCCGCACACGATTCGGGCCGAAGGTGCTGGGCGAGGCCGCCACCCGCGGGAAGGACGCCCGCATCTCCGCGCTGAGCGTGGCCGTGCAGAACGGCAGCGTGAGGGTGAAGGGCACGGGCGGCATCGTGGACGCCAGCCAGCGGGAACTGTTCGAGCAACTGACGACCTACCCGTTCGCCACCCACGACGACCTGGCCGACGCCACCGCCGCGGGCGTCGAACACCTGTTGAGCCGGCACGAGCCGCGGCTGTGGGTGTGATTTCCTTAGACCTCACCCCCCGGCCCCCACACCATGTCATGGAGAGGGGGCCGGGGGGGGAGGTCACGGGCCGCCCAGTTTAACCGCATCATACCGACCCCCCCCC
>JANNQE010000617.1:0-2804 GCA_031441625.1 Planctomycetia bacterium | reverse complement strand
GTGGTTGAAGAGCACGACGGGACCGGGGACGGAACCGCCCAGCAACACCAAATTCAAACCCCGGGCTAACGCCCTGGGCTTTTGGCTGACGCCCCTGCGGGACTCCGGATCAGAGTCCCTAAGGGACGACAGCCAATAGCCCAGGGCGTAAGCCCTGGGTATGAATTAGGTGTTGCTGGGCGGTTCCGTCCCCTGTCCCGTCGTGCTCTTCACCCACTCCAGGTCGCCCCGCTTCCACAGGTACGCGAACCCGACGAGCAGGATGCCGAAGAACACCAGCAGCTCGAAGAAGGCGAACTGCGCGAAGGCCATCGAGGTTTCGCCCGCACCCGGCCGGGTGTGCTCGCCGAACACCACCGCCCACGGGAAGAAGAAGGCGATTTCCACGTCGAAGATGACGAACAGCAACGCCACCACATAGAACCGCAGGTCGAACTGGATCCACGCCGTGCCGACCGGCTTCTCACCACACTCGTAGATCTCGCCCTTCTCCGGCGACGGGCGGTCCGGCCGTACCAGCTTGCCGAGCATCAGGTTGGCCAGCAGGAACACCGCCCCGACGGACACGAACACGGCGATGGTGGCGACGAGGGCTGTCATGGGCGGTCGGTCTCAGGGTTCAATTCAAACAGGACACGGATGAAGAGGAAGAAGACAAGGATGGGGAGGATCAGAAAAAATCTTGTTGTCTGCTGATCTTCTTCATCACTGCCTTCATCCTCTTCGTCCGTGTCCCTCCTGTCTCAGCCGGTTTTCGTCCACACCGGCAGGCTCACCCGCTTGCTGGCGTGAACCGCCGTCGGGTTCAGGGTGTCTTGCCCCCAGGCCACTTCGAGGGGCAGCTTGGCGTAATCGACCACGCACCCGTCGCGCGTGTAGCAACTGATGTCGTAGGTGCTGCCCATGTAGATGCAGTCGGCCGGGCACGGGTCCACGCACAGGGCGCAGAACATGCACTTGGTGTAGTCGATGCTGAACCCGGTGACGACGAACCCCTTGGCCGGCGCGACCGCCTTCTCCTTGTCGATGTAGATGCAGTCCACCGGGCACGCACGAGCACACTTGTCGCACCCGATGCAGGCGGTCAGGTCGAAGCGGTGGAACCCGCGGTAGCGGGGCCGCACGGGCACCGGCTTCTCGGGGTACGCGAACCGCTCGGTGAACGCCCGCCGGCGGAACGTCTGCACGAAGTGGGCGAGGGTGACGAACATGCCGTGGCTGATGGTGTTCACCGCCAGCCACACGTTGCGGAACCACGACAGCATGGGGCACCTCCGCAGGGCATCATACGACGGGTCGCCAGTATAACACCCCTTTCCCCCACGGACCCCACGCTCATGGCCGAGAAGATCACCCCCCGCGCGAAGAGCTACCCCGACTGGTACCTGAACATCGTGAAGGAGGCGGGGCTGGCCGACAACTCCGGCGTGAAGGGGTGCATGGTCATCAAGCCGACCGGGTACGCCATCTGGGAGAAGATGCAGCGCGGCCTCGACCGCATGTTCAAAGACACCGGGCACGTGAACGCCTACTTCCCGCTCTTCATCCCGATGAGCTACCTGGCCAAAGAAGAGGAGATGGCCGAAGGCTTCGCCAAGGAGTGCGCGGTGGTGACGCACTACCGCCTGAAGGCGGAGAAGGGGAAGCCGCTGCACGTCGATCCGACGGCCGAACTGGAAGAGCCGCTGATCGTGCGGCCGACTTCCGAGACGATCATCTGGCGGACCTACAAGGACTGGATCCAGAGCTACACCGACCTGCCGCTGCTCATCAACCAGTGGTGCAACGTGGTGCGGTGGGAGATGAAGACCCGGCTGTTCCTCCGCACCGCCGAGTTCCTCTGGCAAGAGGGGCACACCGCCCACGCCACCCAGAAAGAAGCCGAGGAAGAAACGCTCCGCATGGTGAACGTGTACCGCACGTTTGCGGAGGAGTTCATGGCCATGCCGGTGCTGGTCGGGCCGAAGAGCGACGGGCAGAAGTTCCCCGGTGCCATCTACACGCTCTGCATCGAAGCCATGATGCAGGACGGCAAGGCGTTGCAAGCGGGCACGTCGCACTTCCTGGGGCAGAACTTCGCCAAGGCGTTCGACGTGAAGTTCACCACCGCGGACAACAAGAAGGAGTTCGCGTGGGCGACGAGCTGGGGCGTGAGCACGCGGCTGATCGGCGGGCTGATCATGACGCACTCGGACGACCACGGGCTGGTCATCCCCCCGCGGTTGGCCCCCACGCACGTCGTCATCTGCCCGCTGGGGCGGAACGAGGCCGAGCGTGCGCCGTGCCTCGCCGCCGCCGAGAAACTGGCGGCGGAGTTGCGCGACCTGCCCCGCAACGAGTTCTTCGGGTACGAGCCGATCAGCGTGAAGATCGACAACGACATGAAGAACGCGCCGGGGTACAGATTCGCCGAGTACGAACTGCGGGGCGTGCCGGTGCGGGTGGAGATCGGGCCGAAGGACATGGAGAAATCGGCGTGCGTGATCGCCCGCCGCGACGTGCCCGGCAAGGAAGGCAAGACGATGGGCGTGCCCATCGCCGGCGCCGCGGCGCACATTGATGCGCTGCTCCGCGACATTCAGAAGGCGCTGTTCGACCGGGCGAAGAAGATGCGGGACAGCCGCACCGTGACGGCGAACACACTCGACGAGTTCAAGCAACTGTTCCCGGTGAGCGGGGAGGAAGAGAGCGAACTGGGCCTCGACGCGCTGAAGTTCGTGTACGCCCACTGGGACGGCACCCGCGAGACCGAAGACCGGGTGCAGAAGGAGTTCAAGGCGACCATCCGCTGCCTGCCGTTCGAC
>JANNQE010000616.1:0-2919 GCA_031441625.1 Planctomycetia bacterium | reverse complement strand
CCTCCGCCCGAGCCACTTCACCCAGGCCGGCGGGCGGATGAGCGACCACCCGGCCGTGTACTACTTCAGCAACTTCCCCCCGCCGCCCGGCCACGCCGTCGGGTACGCCAAGCCGGTCCTGGTGCGGGAGTTCCCGCTCGTCGTGCGGGGCGAAGGGTCCGTCACTTATAAGCTATGGGTGTACCGCCGGGCGGTTCGGTCGCTCCCCGAAGTGCGGGTGAACGCCGTCCGCCCGCGGCCGTGACCATACACTCCAGTCCCGACACCTTCAATGCCCCGCCGCCCTTTCAAGCCCGCCCCGCTCCCCGAGCGGATGGTGGACACCGACCCCGCCCTCGCCGAGTGCGTCGCCCACCTGGCCACCCAGCGGGTGATCGGGTTCGACACCGAGTTCGTCGGCGAGGACACCTTCCGCCCCGAGCTGTGCCTCATTCAGGTGTCCACGGCCGAGCGGCTGTACCTGATCGACCCGTTCGAGGTGAGTTCGCTCGCCCCCTTCTGGGCGCTCATGCACGACTCCGCGCGGGTGGTCATCGCGCACGCCGCCCGCGAGGAGGTGCGGATGTGCCGGTTCAAGTCCGGCGCGCCGCCCGCCCACCTGTTCGACACGCAGATCGCCGCCGGCCTCATCGGCCTGACGTACCCCATCAGCTACGCCGGGCTGGTGCAGATCGCCCTCGGCACGCGGCTGAACAAGGGCGACACGCTGTCCGACTGGCGGCGGCGGCCACTCTCGGCGTCTCAAGTGCGGTACGCCTACGACGACGTGCGGTACCTGATTCCCGCCTACGAGCGGCTGTCGGCCAAGCTGGAGCGGTACACCCGCACGGCGTGGGCGGAAGAGGAGTTCGTGGCGTTCGTGAAGTGGACGACGGGCGAGGACACGGCCGTCGAGCGGTGGCGGAAGGTGAAGGGGTGCGGGGCGCTCGGCCGCCGCGAGTTGGCCGTCCTGCGGGCGGTGTTCGTGTGGCGGATGGGCGTGGCCGAGCGGCAGGACCGCCCGGCCCGCAGCGTGATGCGGGACGACGTGCTGCTCGAAGTGGCCAAGTGCGGCGCGCGCACGCCCGACAGCCTGGGGTCGCTCCGCGGCATCCCCCCGCGGGAGTTCGAGACCGTCGAGCGGGCGGTGCGGGACGCCAACCGCATCCCGACCGCCGAGCTGCCGGAGAAGACGGAGAGCGAGCAAGATCCGCCCCAGGTGGCCGTGCTCGGGTCGCTCCTCACGGTGGTGTTGAACGACGTGTGCGACCGGCTGAAGCTGGCCCAGAGCCTCGTGTGCTCGCAGCAAGACCTGAAAGACCTGGTGCGGGCGCGGCAGCCGGGCGGGAAAATGCCGGCCGACTCGCCGTTCAACGACGGGTGGCGGAAGGCGGACGTGCTCCCGCACCTGGACCGCATCCTGACGGGCGGACTGGCCGTGCGGGTGAACGACCCGCAGACGACCGCCCCGCTGGAGTACATCGAGATCGTGAGCGAGCAGTAGGGCGGGCGGCTCTCGCCGAGAGCCGGTTCCGATGTCGCTCTCGGCGAGAGCGACCCACCCTAAACGGCCGTTCCCGGTTCCACCATCATCGGCGACGACATCAGGTAGTCGGCGGTCGCCCGATTGCACGACAGCGCCACGTTGTGAACTACGGCCACCCGGAGCAGGGCCTTCACGTCCGGGTCGTGCGGCTGGGCGGCGAGCGGGTCCCAGAAGAAGATGAGCACGTCCAGCCGCCCCTCGGCGATGGCCGCCCCGATCTGCAAGTCGCCGCCGAGCGGCCCGCTCAGGTAGCGGTGGACGCTCAGCCCGAGGTGCGAAATGAGCAGCCCGCCGGTGGTGCCGGTGGCGAACAGCTCGTGCCGCGACAGGGCCGTCTGGTGGGTGGTCGCCCACTCCAACAGCTCGGCCTTCTTGGCGTCGTGCGCCACGAGCGCGATCCGCTTGCGGGCGAGGGTCATTCTTGTTTCCACTGAGGAGATCACTCAGCGACCGATCCGATTGAGAAGGCCTGAGATCACCTCGTGACGCTTCCTAGCACTCGAACGAGCCGCTTCGAACAGCGTAGCGAGTCTTCCGAACTGGTGGTCGCACTCCGCAAGTTCTTGCTCTGCCACCACGAACCCACGATTGTTCAGAATTTGAAGGCGATGCATCGGGAATTGCTGACTCTCGTCTTCGTCGCGCCATCTGGTCACTTCTCCGTCCTCAATTGCGACAACAACATCCCCGAAGTTCAGCCGGAAGCGTTCACCCCCAGAGAGGGACGACACATCTTCCCACTGAAAGTTCCGTGAGCGGGTTTGTTCGACCAGTTTCTCGACCAGTTCCAGAAGGTCTTTATCCACCGGTGGTCTCCGTTTGAGTTCGGTGTGCCTGCGAAGTCAGCCGGCCGCGGAGCAATTCCAACTCCGAGATGAGGGAGCGAAGAGGGGCGACCAATTCCGCCGGCAGATGCCCGCGGTTCTTGGAAGACCGAGCGTGTTCTCGGGTCTTGTGAATCAGTTGGGTCAGGTCGTCTACACGCCCCGTCCACACTTTCATCTCCTCCGCTGTCAGCTTGCTGTTCGACGCGAATCGCGCAACGAGTGTGGCCGCGTCATCCACCCGCATCTGTCCCCTCACCCAATCCCTCTCACTGAGCAGATGATCGGCTTCTCGAAGGAATCGGGCGGCGTCGGCCAAATCTCCTCCCAACACCATTTGTGCGACGCGGCCTAACGCCTCATCAGCCGCCTTCTTCAGGTCGAGCTGAAGTTGCCTTCTCGCCAAGTGCAGAGCGAGCCAGATGGAACCAACGGGTGCAATCGCCCTGATCCTGCGAACTCCAGCATGATTCCGGTGTTGGCGTGGTGAACGGTGCATGAACTTGGGCGTTGGCGCACAGGACTTGTCGCTGGACGCGGATTTCCGCAAACCCGTGGTACACCCGCCGC